>JAAZNS010000092.1 GCA_012798185.1 Chloroflexota bacterium
CCATTTCCAAACAGCCCATATGAGAGCGATAAAAATTCCTGCTAATCCAAAAAATAAAGCCACACCACGCAGTAATGGCGTTGAAGCTATAAAGCTCAAACCCACTATTGGCACCGAGGCTATTCCAATGAAGATTGGCAACAACAGCGAGAGGATCAAGAATAATTCGTGTTTTCGTGTCACCAGGTAGATTAGTTCGTCATTTGCCAGCCAATCAAACATTTCTTTCCGGGCCAGGTAACGGCTTTCAGCAGTGATAGAAAGATTTCTATGAATGAGAGGGTATTTCTCCAAAATCTCATTAAAACTCTCTCTGCTTAAACGAAGAAGTATAGTATTTTCTATGGCAACCACCGAGGCAGATCTTGGCCGGTCATATAATAATGCTTCTTCGCCAAAATAATCACCATCGCTAAGGAGTGCTAATAGTCGCTGCCGGTGCCGGTCAGCTTTAGATACCATCACTCTACCGGAAAAAATGATATAGAACTCATTCCCTGCCGCACCTTCGCTTAAAATCCGCTCACCATGATTGAAAGCCACTCGTTCGAATTGGGTGGCAATTTTTGCTAATTGCTGCCGGGGTAATCCCTCAAAAATGTAGAGCTGCTCCAGCAATCCGACAACATGGTCAATTTCTTCACGCGGCATAGGATGATTTTAGCATGAACTCCTGTTTTCTGGAATTTATTCTGAGAATAAGAACTCGCGGATTCGATCAAAATTACCAGAAATCGAATATTGCCGGTCTCAATTTTCAATGATCGATAATATTTTAAAACACTTGTACGATTAAATATTGGGTAAATAGATTTGCCCATATTTATCCTAAGCGGAATTATTAAAAAATTATCATTTTTTCAAAGCATTTAAAATCGTTTTCAAGTGATAGAATCAACCCCAACTTTTCCCTTTGGAGATAATTCATGCCTATTCATTTCGGCACCGACGGTTGGCGTGCAGTAATTTCCGATACATTCACATTTCATAATTTACGCATGGTGGCTCAAGCAATTGCCGATGCTGTAAATTCAGAATCTTGGAATAATGGGACTATCGCAAAAAGCGATATAAATCTACGAAATATTGTCGTGGGTTTCGATACCCGTTTTCTCTCGGATCGCTATGCGATGGATGTCGCACGGGTTTTGGCTGCTAATGGATATTCAGTCTTTTTATCACAATCCGATGCCCCCACCCCGGCGATCTCATATATGGTTCGTCATTCGAAATCGGTGGCAGGGATCATGATAACTGCCTCACATAACGCCCCCCGGTACAACGGCGTAAAACTAAAAGCTGCTTATGGCGGCTCTGCGTTGGGGGAACAATGCCGGCGGGTTGAGGTGTATCTCAATGATAATGAAGAGCGCGCCCGAGGACCTAACCTGATGGACTATGATCAGGCTCGTAAGCTTGGGTTGATCCAGAAATTCAATCCCCTTCCCCCTTACTACGATCATCTGCGGACACTTATTGAGTTTGATACCATTGCAGATAATCCTCAGCGTTTGGTTGTCGATTCGATGTATGGTTCGGGAAGAGGTGTAATCAAGGGCATACTTCAAGGAACCGGCTGCGAAGTTCAGGAAATTCGGGCAGAGATGAACCCCGGATTTGGCGGTGTTCACCCAGAGCCGATTATGTCAAACCTGGGATCTTTAGCCGGTGCAATAAGCACTCATATGGGGAATTTTGGTTTGGCAACCGATGGCGATGCCGACCGGATAGGCGCTATGGATGAACGGGGTAATTTCGTCGATCCACATAAGATTATGGCGTTAGCACTAAAACACCTGGTAGAAAAACGAGGCTGGAAAGGTGCCGTTGTACGTACAGTCTCCACTACCCGTATGATCGACCGGCTGGCAGCTCAATATGGACTTCCGGTATACGAAACCCCTGTAGGTTTCAACCATATTGCCGATCACATGCTTAAAGAGGATATTCTTATTGGCGGTGAAGAATCCGGCGGAATTTCGTTTCGCGGCCATATTCCTGAAGGCGATGGGATTTTGCTAGGACTGCTACTTATCGAAATTGTTGCTTCCAATCACGCCTCACTCTATGAATTGGTCGCTGATCTACTCAAACAAGTTGGGCCAGCCTTCTATCAGCGAAAAGATCTGCGATTAAATCATCCTGTAGCAAAAGACCGTATGATAAAGATTTTGGTCGATCAAGCACCTTCTCACATTTCCGATGTTGGTTTAGAAAAAGTAACCACTACCGACGGAGTTAAATACATTTTCAATGATGATTCATGGCTGTTGATCAGACCATCGGGAACTGAACCCGTATTAAGAGTTTATGCTGAAGGGCGGGAGCAAAATATGGTTCAAGCCTTAATTGGGTTTGGCGAGAAAATTGCAGAAGGGTGCACGTAAAAAAGGTGAAGACGTGAAATCTTCACCTGACTTATACGGTTTTTGAACAATTTTAATAACCCAAATGGTAAAGACAGAATAATCTAAGTAATCACTTAACTCCCAACGGTTAACGCTGCTGATATTAAAACAACTTTCTGCCCGTGAAAACGGTTGAATTAATTTGCCATTCGCAAGCGCCTTGCCAGGAATATCACCACAAGTAAAACAACCGCCATTCCAAACAACCCTGGAATGCCCACTTCATCAGCAAAACCAGTCGTAGGTAATGCAGTTGCTGTGGCAATTGCTACTGAAGTTACTGCGCTGGTCTGTTGTGCAGATGCTGCCTGAGTTAATAAGGCAGCTACAGTAGCAGTTCGCGGATCTTGAGTTGGCGCAGCAGCCACTACTTCTTTTGTCGCCTCAACAACCACCGGTGTGGATGTCGCTGTGGGAACAACCGTCACTTCTTCGGTTGGGATTGGTGTGGCAGTATAGGCAGATGCCACCTGCGTCTGTATCAGAGATTCAGCAATTTGAGTGTTTTGCGCATTGATCTGCTCTAGTTGGGCTGCTTCTTTTTTATTTTGATTGGGCAGATACCACAATGCATATGCAGCAATACAAGCCACAGCAAGAAGGGTAATTGCGCCTAAAATACCAGCAACGACAAAAAATGGGCGGTTGCTAGGAACTTCGGGGGGAGAAATTTCCTCCGCGCCCAGCTCTTCTTCTGAATCCATATCGATATTATCAAAAGCCATAGTATTCTCCTCCTCGAAAATTCCTCCGCCGATATGCCGGAGCTCGATTAGAGTGTTACTCTAAAACTTCCAAATTTACTAAAGGTAATAATGTACGGTCGCCGTCCTCCAATTGGACTTCTCCAGCGATACCGCTAACACCGCTTTGAAATGTTGTCATTCCTTGGCGGATATTGATTAACTTGCCAATTTTGCCAGTGTAAGGCGCACGAACGACTTTTACTTGCTGCCCAACAGCATAATCGACCGATTGCTTTGGATTGGGCATATTTTCTGAAGCTGGCAGCGGTATCACCACTTCCGGCCGGTCACCCGATAATCGATTCCAAGCTTCAGCATTGATGTTTACTTCACGCTTATCGTTCGATGCCAATAATTTAAAAGCCACCGAATTCATGGGGATGCTTCCCACGCCATCAATAACCAAAATTGGGAAAAGCGCTCTCTTAGCTTCGGGGATAAGGTCAGGTGTTATGCTGGCTAAGATCAATCCACGTAAAGGCAGGCTTGCCGCTGCGTTCAATGTTTCGATATCATCGCACAGTCCGCCTAAAACCACCGCCCCTTTCATACTCACAGTCAATTTATGAGGTGCCAATACTTCCTTTGCGTCAGATGCCACAACAGATAATAATCCAAAATCAATTAATCCATTTCCCCACACGCCTTGCACCAATGAACCGCTTGTTTCAATGATCACACCACGATCATCAACCAGTTCCATTACCAGACCCGGTAAACCCGCTTTTAACTCAAAAGGAACGCTGGCAGTTTCGAGAAATATTTGGCCTCCCGAGGCGAGAATAACTTTTCCATCTTTGGGTGCCCGTAAAACTCGTTTAGTAAAACCAACCGGTCCTGCCAGAATATCGCCAGCCACGACCTGCATGCCGACTTTACACTGCAAGTATTTATCGGCATTTTTACTGGAAATTCCTAATGCCTTCGGAATATCTAAAAGAATATATTGAGGTGAAAGCGAAGCCTCGGCTACCACATCGGTTGCCGAAATCTGCTGTCCCTTTCTCACAAGCACGCGACCAGGAACCGGTAAGAGGCGTTCCCGCCGGATGGTCGTAAATGGGTGAACGTGTGCTACATTTGCTACCATAATCTATCTCAATATGCTTTCACGATGCAAGATAAATGCCAATTTACCTTTCTAAAGCCTTGAGCCACTGTTGATTTCTTTGCCATAACTTAGAAGGATCACTACCAAAGCGTAAGGGTCGCCCTCGGGCATCGATGATTACACCAAATTCACCACCGACTACTTTCAGCCTTCCGCCTCTCCCGCTGCCTCCCATACCAACATCATAGCCATGCAAAGGGCGTAATAGCAAATTTGCAGATTGGCCGGCTTGTATTGGCAATATTTCTAAGGCGCCTGCCTGGATATCCCGCATCACCTCATTGCCATTCTCGTAAGTAATTTTGACTTTTAGAATCACGGTTCCCGTACGGGCATTACCAACCGGTGAAACCACACACCCCAAGTTCAGGAATGTATTCGATTCCAATACCTGAACAGCCATCAATGGATTAATTGCTGCGGCGACGCCAAGAGAAGGCAATATTTGATGTTGATCTAAAACCAAGGTAGTTATCCCTTGAGGCTGAAGAGCATCTAGCAGCATTAATACAGTTTGTGATAATTTCGGGGCGCGGGTTAATACACTCCCTGATGCCACAATCGGTTCGAAGCTCAGTGCTCCATAATTGCCATCCACCGATAACCCTTTCCGCATTCCTGGGGCTATTAATTGAAAGGCAATCCGTAATGCTTCTCTGGCAAGCGCTTGTTCGATAAAAAGATCCTGTTGTAATACTGGAATACTTCCCGGATAGAAATGTTTTGTATAGATATATTCGCTGATCGTTTTTTCGGAAATCTCAAATGGAATCCAGCGCATGATCTCTTTAATCGAGCAATATTCCAAAAGCTCCAGGCTTCTCTCCCCCAAACTTAGAAAAGGGAAAACCCCTGTTCGAATTTTTCCATCTCGTGCTCCAGCGATAACAGTTGCCGAAGCCCCAATATCTACACCTAAAACACCCTTCTTTGAGCCGTATACTTTACTTAAATATCGGATGATCCTGCCAATACCATCTGCCGAGGAAAGTAGATTACCATGAGAAGCGGTTTCCAATTCATACAATCCCCCCAAACGCTTGCTTTGAACCCGGCGAAATATTGTTGCCAATTGAGGATATGCTGCTTCAAGTTGTTCTACTTCAAGATTCGGGCGAATATTGGGGGCAACGTTTACTGTGCAGTAACTTTCAAGCGCCGACTTTACTTCATCGACCATGGCTTGATTGCCGGCATATAAAATTTCGGGGCGCTGCTTTTCAGGCATTAAATAACACCCCAAACCGATAACTTCTATCAGCCTGCGCACAGCTTGAGATGCCCCTCCATCGGTGCCACCCGATATAACGATCAGATCAGGGCGAATTCGCATGATGGCATCAATACGCGATTCTAATTTCCGCTTATCATTCAACCCAAAAGTTTCTTCAATTCGTGCATAGGTCGTCTGCGCCAGGGTACGCGCGCTTTCCAGTGATACATCATCCAGCAAGCCGGTAACGATGACATGCATGGGGGGACCTGCAGAGATAGTTGCAGCAACAGCATCCACTCCCGCGCCATCTACCCGGCGGGGTATGATTAATTGTTCATCAGAGCCTACCAGATTCCATCCTGTTATATGTTGTAAACGATCCAATGCCCTGCGGATACCCTCACCGATATCATTATATGGTGCGTTTGCTGTCGATGGCGCAGTACCTGAAGCTAAGAATCGATACTTTCCATCGACTACATCGAATAGCGCGACTCGAGTATTGATACCACCAACATCGATTGTTAATAAAGAATCGGCGTCAACTTGTGATGATGGCATTCAAATTATCCTAAAGAGAATAATGGTTTAAGAAAATCGATCAAAAATTGCATCCGTTCGATTAAAGCCGTAAGCGAGGCTAATAACACACCAGCAAATATCGCTCCCAGGGTTACGGCAACGAATATTTTACCAATCCAAATAATACTGGTAAATAATGCACTCCGTTTCTCTAGATGAATATCACCATAACCGGTATTAAATTGAAAATATACCATGGTTGTTACAGTGCCGACTAAAATTATCAATCCCTGAAATAAACTCCAAATTGGCGATCCCCCCTGCGCCTGATAATTCCTCCAATTCAAAGTGTTTATCGAAGCACTTACTTGTGGGAAAATTGTACCAATGACCGCACCACTGATCATCACAGCAGCGCCTATACCTACCAAATAAGCCATTGCTGGATTGCCAAGGCTTGAATATCTGGGAAATAATTTAAGTAATAGAAAAACACTCAAGATAAAAGGCGGTATCGCTAACAATTTCTCGGATTGAGTGCCAACAAATAGCGGCAGGATTAATTGCGGCCAAATGATATTAAATAACGCCACAACTGCTGCATACCCTGCAGCAACCCCAATAAATATAGAAATTGCAATTCGAAATAAAAAGTTATCCCCTAATACGTAACTGAAAACAGCAATCGTAAAAATGAATCCGATGAAAGCGCCGATAAAATCGCTGAGGTTAATACCCGAAAAATTCATCGCTAACCCTCCCGCCGATTTTCTTTGCGTTGTGTTCTTAACATCATCACCATCATATAACAGCTACCCAATACGATCATTAGCATAGCGATCATAATTGCTGCATTGAATGGAGACCAATATTTAATCGCTGCACCAGGACGATTGATGATTTGCTCATAGGCAGCGCTGCCCATCAAACCCACCACCAAGCCACTGACCTGTCTTGGATTGGTCTCATAGTAGGGACGCACCATTGGTTCAGCCTGAGCGCTAATCGCCATCAACAGTGGCTTATTTTGAAGCAAAGGTTGCACCTGCTCCACCCAGGCTCGGGCATTATCCGGATCATCGGTAGCAATGATAACCGATGAAAAATCAGAAATGTTATTAATATTACTCAGCCAGGGTGTTCTCCAAATTGGTTTTCCATCAGCACTTTGGGTAATAATTCTGCGCGGCTGTGTTCCAAACCCGCTTAAACCTGTTGTCCCGCCGGGGATATACCCCATGATCACATATTGTTCCAATGCCTTGTACTGATGACCTCGTTCTTGGTTGACGCGGGAAATCAACCGTTCGATCTGCGCCGGTCCAGTCGGGTTGGTTGAAACGAAAGCCAAATTGACCCCATTAACCATCAGATGATCGAGTATGATCGAGGCTGCTGCTTCCATTTCCCCGGAATAACCCGGCTGATAATCGACTGCGATTAACACTGGAGCGCCAGCTGGTAAAGAATTTAATATATTTATTGCATCCAGGGTCTCAACCGGCGGGGTTGGAATAACAGCAAATTGATATCCCGCAATAATTACCCCGAGAACACCTGCGCATAATAATAAAAATACTAAAATGCGGAATACATTTTGAGGGGCAACGATTTGCCTTTCGGCGGTTACCCCAGGTAATCCCTCACTGCTCAGCAGCGCTTCAAACACCGAAGTTTGTTGGCGGTGTTTTTCGGACACCTCAAGAACATCGGGTTTCTCAGATGGCTTTCTAGATTTGGCAATTTCGGGTTCAGCAGGCAATACACTGAATAATCCTGCTAATGGGCCTGCGCCTTCAGCTTTGCGCGGTGCTTCAGTCAATGGAATTTTTGTTGAAGGCTTTTCGATGGCTTCTGCTGGAATAAACGCTTCCAGCCAGTTTGGCAATGTGGCAGGAGCCAGATCTTGATCGGCAATTGAAGAAATATCTTTCTCATGGGCAATCGTTTCTTCCGAGGAAATTCCGCCCAACCATTCTGGAAGCTCTGCAAACTCATCCAATCCTTCTACTGAAGTGAAAGGTGAAGTTAATGGCTGGGGTATTTCAGTTGTTCTTTTCTCATCTTTCGCGATTTCGAATGATTCTTTCGTATCGATTCCAAAATCTATACCCTCTAGATCGCTAAATAAACCCGACACTTCAGAGGAAAATGATACTTCCTCCTTTCCTCGATCGACGGTAATGGGTTTTTCAGATTGAGTGGGGGCAGCCTGTGCGGTTTTCTCTTGTTCTAAAGTCGACAGCCAGGCAAGTAATGAGCCCTCCTCTTCTTTTGGTTCAAAATGAACCTCTTCCATAGGAATATCTTTTTCCTGTTCATCGGGAAGAAGTTCACTGGATACAGCCGATTTTCCGCTTAATTCGGCTACCCAATCGGGAACTTCGCTGCTTGGAATTTCTTCCTTCGCCTGGAACACGATAGGACGTTCGGATACAGCAGGGAATGGCTTTTCCGGGGGAAGGACCTGTTTAAAATCTGGGGAAGGTTCTTCGTGTTGACCTGTGCGTATCTTTTTTAACCACTCAGGTTCGTCATCGATGGGGAGTTTATTAAGTTTATCCTCCGATAGCGCAGAAGTATGAACTTTTTCCCCTTCCTGACGTAAATTGGCTAACCAATCTGGCACTTCGATCTTTTCCGTGTCATCGGGTTCATCGAATCCTTCACCACCTTCACCAGTAATCCAGGCGGGCAGCGGTTCACTTTCACTTTCTTCGGGTGTCTGGTCGCTATTCCGGATTGCTTTTAACCAATCGGGGAGGCTGCTGTCACCTGTATCCGGCTGCGAAGGAATTCCAATAGAGCTGCTTGAACTATCAGAAGACATAAAGGATGAGCCAGTAAGAGATTTTAAACGTGCCTGGCAATATAGACATGTATCCCTCTCAGAGGGATTGGGTTTTCCACACATGGGGCAACGAATTTCAGCCATAATCTATCACCCATTATAGGGGCGGTCTGCCCCCATAATTACACGCAAACCGGTGGCAATTGTCCCCAATGCCACACCAATCAGGATGCCCCGCGCACCTCCGACAGATGGTATTCGAACAATTAATGCGCCTATACCATCTGCTCCGGATATACCCGGGATTTGAAAACCTGTCAGAGAAATCATACTTGCCAATACAATCAAAGCTGTACAAACAAATATTAATGAAAAAAGGGTAATTCCCCGTTTAAATAATCTGACGCAAAAATAAATTAAAATCGCTGCTAACAGGGCTAAAAGACTGGCTTCGACCGGAAGGATAATGTAATTATAAAGCCACTGCGAAAAACCTCCGGTTGGGCTGAATATAATTACAATAGCGGCGCTTAAAAATAACGAAATCAGTAAGATCCCACTATACACATCGCCCGTAGATTGAGCTGCTATTTTCCTGATATGTACATAACTCAAATTGAAAATCCCCATGACCAAAGCCACAGCAGAAAGAATGACCGCCCAATGCAAAAATACTTCCCGCAGAGTATCGAGGTAGGGTAAGTTAATGAAATACCCAATGAGAACGATGACCCCAGCCGCGATGGCGATGGAGGCAGAAATAATCGATTTCAGGTTAAATTTCATATCACTCCCAACATTTTTAATATCGCTCCGCCACAAATTATCAAAATCAACACCCAGCGGGCAATGTCTTGAACTAAAACGCTGTTGGTATGCATCATGCCGGCATTTAAGTAAGCCCCTGTTGCAAAGATTTCCTCGCCAATTATGGGTTCTTGTGCGCCTGCATACAAAACCGCTTGTGCTGGAATATTATCGCTGCCAGCTAATGAAATACTGCCAGCCCTTTCGGCAGCGTCTAGGATCAAAGCCGCCTCACTGCCAAAATGCCCAATCAATACATTGGTAGAAACCTTTTCATCAATGAACACTGGAATCACCCCTGCCGCATATGAAAAGGGCGTCAACCCTGTCAATCGCCCCATGGCAGGATCAAATTTGCTTTCAGCTTTGATCGAGCGGAACACATCACGTAAAACATCCTGAGAGAGAATCGCCAAGGTGTTATCACCACTGGAAGCCATAGGCGGTTTATCGCTAAACAAGCTTACTTTACCAATTCTCTCTAATGCACTTAACCCCACTAATGCAGAAGCACCTTCAGGGTTGATTATACTGGATCTGCCTATAGAAAGATGCAGGCGTGTTCCCGCTTCAACGGATAACCCAATTGCCCGTCCTAATCTGGCAAATGCAGTAATTTCCCGAAGATGAAACGGCAGTTTTTTCCTTCCCAGAAAAGAGAAGACTGCCATAAAGCAGCCAAATACTAAAACAAACACCAATCCGGGTAATAAACCGTTATTCACCTGGACTCTGCCTCCCGCAATGACGAAATAAATACTCTCATTTGATCAGGATCTTCCAATAGCCCTGCAAGTGCAATTAAATGTTGATCAGAAATCGAATATTTCAACAAAGGTTGACATAAATAAATTAATTGAGCGCCAATGAAATTGATTGGCTCCGCGATTTCCAGGAAGGATGCAACCATTTCATGTATCCCCCAGCGGTGCAAGTTGCGTACCCATAATTGCCATATGTGGAGGTTTCCATACACAATTAAAGTATAGCACAAATGAAAACTATCTGCTATTAGAGAGTGTTGAAAAAAGTATCCTGATCAATGATGATTGGATATGGGTTAGTGCGGCTTTATGGCATCAACACATATTCACCCAATATTTATAAAGTAAGTATTTTTCAACAGTCTCGGTTTTAAATCAATATTCACCAAAAATACTGATTTTTGTCCTAAAAGTGACAGGTCGCTGATATTTTTGTGCATTAAATAACTATTAGATAAGATAAAGCCAGGATAAACTTATAAGTTGGTGTAAATTTTTTAATACACTAATTTATTTATAAAGTTGTATAACTATACGAGATTTATCTCGATATCCATGGAGAAAAAAATGAAAAAGAATATGATAACGATTGATGGAAATGAAGCCACAGCTTATATTGCACATAAACTAAGTGAGGTAATCGCCATTTATCCAATTACCCCCTCCTCGAATATGGGTGAATTTGCCGACGAATGGTCTGCATTAAAAAGAAAAAATCTTTGGGGGACAGTTCCGCTGGTTATTGAAATGCAATCAGAGGGCGGCGCTGCCGGAGCGGTACATGGCGCGCTTCAAACAGGCTCTTTAACCACCACGTTTACCGCTTCACAGGGATTGTTATTGATGATCCCGAATATGTTCAAGATTGCCGGTGAATTAACTTCCACCGTATTTCACGTATCAGCGCGAGCAGTCGCTACTCATGCCCTATCCATCTTTGGCGATCATTCGGATGTCATGGCGACCCGCTCAACTGGTTTTGCTTTGTTATCCTCATGCTCCGTTCAAGAAGCCCACGATTTAGCAACGATTGCACATGCTGCGACTTTGGAATCGCGTGTTCCCTTCTTACACTTTTTCGATGGATTTCGCACTTCCCATGAAGTAAATAAAATTGAACAATTAACCGATGAGCAATTACGGGCAATGATCGATGACAATCTGGTTCACGCGCATCGCGCCCGCGGTTTATCGCCGGACCATCCGGTTCTGCGAGGTAGCGCACAAAACCCCGATGTTTTCTTCCAGGCAAGGGAAACAGTCAATCCATTCTATGCTGCCTGCCCCGACATCGTGCAAAAAACGATGGATAAATTTGCCAGCATTGTTGGACGTTCATATCACTTATTTGATTACGTTGGATCTCCCGACGCTGATCGAGTCATCATTATCATGGGGTCTGGCGCTGAAACTGCCGGCGAAACAGCAGCTTACCTTTCAGAGCGTGGAGAAAAAGTGGGCGTCATTAAAGTTCGCCTTTACCGCCCGTTTTCCGTGAAGCACTTCTTGAAAACATTACCTCCCACAGTCAAGAGTATCGCTGTTCTCGACCGAACTAAAGAACCCGGGGCTGCGGGCGAACCTCTCTATCAAGATATCGTAACCGCAATCAATGAAGGTTTAGCAGAAGGCAGTGCTCCATATAACCAATTTGCCAATCGTCCATACCCAAGAGTGATTGGCGGAAGATATGGACTATCATCAAAAGAATTCACACCAGCCATGGTAAAAGGCGTATTCGATGAACTAGCAAAACTGGAACCCAAGAATCACTTTACCATCGGTATCGTAGATGATGTATCGCATACCAGTCTAGATTATGACCATAATTTCCACATCGAAGCTCCGGAAACTGTTCGGGCCGTCTTTTGGGGTCTTGGATCCGATGGTACCGTGGGGGCAAACAAAAATTCGATCAAAATCATCGGTGAAGAAACCGATAATTATGCCCAGGGTTATTTCTTTTATGATTCGAAGAAATCGGGCACTGTTACACTCTCTCACCTGCGCTTTGGACCAAAACCAATTCGCGCGCCATATTTGATCGGGTCTGCCAACTTTGTCGCCTGTCACCAATTCTCATTCCTGGAGCGTTACGATGTAACAAAATATGCAGCGCCAGGAGCTGTCTTCTTGCTTAATAGTATCTATGGACCTGATGAAGTGTGGGATAAACTACCAATCGAAACGCAGCAAGCGATTATCGATAAAAAATTGAAATTCTACATCATCAATGCATATGAGGTGGCGAAAAATACTGGTATGGGCGGGCGCATCAATACGATCATGCAGACCTGCTTTTTCGCCATTAGTGGTGTTCTGCCTCGCGAGCAAGCCATTGCTGAAATCAAGCATGCCATCGAAAAAACATATGGAAAACGCGGTGAAGCGGTTGTGAAACAAAACTTTGCTGCTGTCGACCAATCGATCGCAAATCTGCATGAGGTGAAAGTACCGCAAAAAGCCAGCAGTACTATTACCAGACAGCTGCCCATTCCTGAAGAAGCCCCTAAATACGTAAAAGATGTATTAGCTTCCATTATCAAGCTGGATGGCGACAACCTGCCGGTGAGTGCTTTTCCGGTGGATGGCACCTTCCCTACTGCCACTACCCAGTTCGAAAAGCGTAATATCACCCTGGAAATCCCTGTTTGGGAACCTGATCTGTGTATTCAATGCGGTAAGTGTTCTTTTGTTTGCCCGCATGCCGTCATTCGTGAAAAATTATACGATCCATCGTATCTAGATAAGGCGCCCGAGGGCTGGCTCGCAGTGGATGGTAAATGGAAAGAATTTCCCAACACCAAATACACCATTGCTGTGGCACCGGAAGACTGCACCGGTTGCGGGTTGTGCGTTGAAGTTTGCCCTGCGAAAGATAAAACCCAAACAGGACGCAAAGCTATCAATATGGCTTCTCAACCCCCTATCAGAAAACGTGAAGCCATTAAATGGGATTACTTCCTCTCGCTTCCAGAAGTCGATCGCACCATGGTCAGCCCTAAATCAGTAAAAAATTCTCAGCTGCTTCAACCGTTGTTTGAATTCTCGGGTGCTTGCGCAGGCTGCGGCGAGACACCATATATAAAACTGCTGACCCAATTATTCGGCGACCGGATTGTTATTGCCAATGCCACTGGTTGTTCTTCGATTTACGGCGGTAATTTACCCACCAGCCCCTACGCCAAAAATAAAGAAGGCAGAGGCCCGGCATGGTCGAACTCGTTATTTGAAGATAACGCCGAATTTGGCTTAGGAATGCGCCTTACTATCGATAAGCAGCAAGAACTGGCACGAGAATTCCTTGTTCAGGTAGCATCAGAAGTCGGGCAGGAATTGGTCGATGGTATCTTGAACGCCGATCAAACAACCGAAGCTGGAATTAAAGCTCAACGTGAACGTGTGGCATTGCTCAAGCAAAGTCTAGAAAAATCCAACAATCCAATAGCTAAAAATTTGGTAAGTATTGCCGATGTCTTGGTACGCAAGAGTGTATGGATTTTAGGAGGGGATGGCTGGGCGTATGATATCGGTTACGGTGGTTTGGACCATGTGCTTGCTTCAGGAAGAAATGTCAATGTCCTGGTATTAGATACCGAAGTGTACTCCAACACCGGCGGTCAGGCATCTAAATCCACACCTCGCGCAGCAGTCGCGAAATTTGCCGCACAAGGCAAAGCCATTCCTAAAAAAGATCTGGGCATGATCGCTATGGCATATGGTTATGTATATGTCGCCAGAGTCGCTTTTGGTGCCAGCGATCAGCAAACTTTAAATGCTTTCCTTGAAGCAGATGCCTATGATGGTCCTTCCATTATTATTGCTTATAGTCATTGCGCTATGCATGGCTACGATTTGATCAAGGGGTTAGATCAACAAAAATTAGCGGTTCAATCAGGCGCCTGGCCGCTTTATCGTTTCAACCCCACATTGGCTAGTGAAGGGAAAAATCCATTAATAATCGATTCAAAAGAACCAACTATCCCCGTTCAACAATACGCCTACAACGAATCCCGCTATCGCATGCTGCTTAAGAGTGATGAACAGCGTGCAGAAGCATTAATGAAACTGGCTGAGAAAGATGCACGAAATCGATGGAATCTTTATCGCCAGATGGCAGCCATGATCTATGAAGGAGATGAGAAAGGATAAACTCATGGTAGAACTTTCCACAAGCTATTTAGGATTATCACTAAAAAATCCTCTTGTAGCTGCTGCGTCGCCGCTTTCACAAAAGGTGAGTACTGTGCAGGCGCTCGAACAAAAAGGCGTTGCCGCAATAGTCGTTTATTCGCTGTTTGAAGAACAGATCACCCTAGAAAGCCTCAAACTCCATGAAGATCTCATGCGCACATCAGATACATTTGCTGAGGCACACACCGGTTTTCCCGATTTGGGCCTTTATCGCATGGGACCAGAACCGTATTTGGACCATCTCAGGGCTTTAAAAAAATCAGTCGAAATCCCGGTTATCGCCAGCCTTAACGGCGTTACATCTGGAGGATGGATCGAATACGCTCAAAAAATCGAACAAACGGGTGTTGACGCATTGGAGTTGAATATATATTACCTGGCTACTGATGTAGAAATAAATGCAACGCAGCTGGAAGATACCTATCTTGAACTGGTTACAAACATCCGCCAAAGGGTACGCTTTCCTTTGGCGGTTAAAATGAGCCCTTTCTTTACCTCATTGCCCAATTTTGCTAAAAGATTAACCCAAGCAGGCGCAAACGGGTTGGTATTGTTCAATCGTTTTTACCAACCCGATTTCGATTTGGAAAATCTGGAAGTGGTTCCTCATCTGGTGTTAAGCAATTCCGAAGAGTTACGGTTACCTCTTCGGTGGATCGCAATTTTATTCGGGAAAATCAAAGCTGATCTTGCCCTGACCAGCGGTGTACACAGTGCAGAAGATATGCTGAAATCGCTTATGGCTGGTGCCAGTGTCACCATGGTTGCTTCAGAATTTCTGCAAAACGGTATCGATCAGGCAACAAGATTCTTAGATGATTTGCAATCCTGGATGGAAGCGCACGAATATTCATCAGTGAAACAAATGATCGGTAGTATGAGCCAGCAAGCTGTAGCAGATCCGGCAACATTCGAGAGAGTTAATTACATGAAGGTTCTTTCTACATATACAATGTAATAATTGCTCTCTCTAAACTAGTCAAGGTGCGATAGGAAAACCTCGAATTTTTAATAGGTTCAGATACTTCCCCAGGTTGGCTCAGTTACTATGCTCTTACAAATAAAAAGAGACTGAAAAACAAGTCAGTCTCTTATTTTTTATAAATGATTTTATAAATCCGGAGTTGTTTACATAGAAAAACCGAACAGGAAAATCCTAATAATCTTCTTCCACATCCCCCAATTCGGAAAACTTTTTATGACGATAAACAATTCTTCCACGGCTGAGATCGTACGGAGACATCTCTACTCTGACTTTATCACCCAATAATATTCTGATGTAATATTTACGCATTTTGCCAGAAAGGTATGCTAACACATCATGATCATTCTCCAGCCGGACTTTAAACTGAGTCCCTGGTAAAGCCTCTATGACCGTACCTTCTACCTGGATTTTGCCTTCATCTTTTGCCATTGGCACCTCCGGAATAAATTAAAACAGATCGATTCAACCAACAGGTTGTATTATTCGATTTCAGTAACCTGATGCCGCTTGAACCGGCGGACTGCTTTTTTCTTTTGAATGCGGCGAAGCTCACTCTTTGAAACAAACCATCTTTTGCGGCGGACTGTGCTTAATACGCCGCTTTTTGCCACTTTCTTGCGGAATCGCTTGAGTAACTGATCCTGCGATTCGTTAGAGCGTAAAACCACTGTTGTCAATTTACTCACCTCCTTTCGTGAATAAAACTGGCAGATTAAAAAAACAATCGGCTGACATTCGCATATGCAGCCGAGGGATCGTGCTAGAGGAGAAAAAACAATTACGAGTATTGTATCGGTTCCTCCAATCTAATCTACAAACCACAAATGCAAACGTCAAATCAATAATATTATACCTTATTTTTCTAATCTTTTGTTAATGAATGTTAAAAGATTGTATTTGTCAAGGTAACCCTTTGCACACAATGCCGGTGCCGCTTTTATCCAAATGATGAGCATCGCCCCAGCCAGTAAGAACACAGTAATCGTAGCAAGCCTGAGCCAGGGCATGGGTGCTGAAATCTTTACAATCATACAGATCGTGGCTGCACGGACAGGGGTTTTTTATTCGAGTGGGGGTTTTGGTGGAAATATAAATTATGGTTTCAGTGGGTAAGATAATTAATGTTGATTCCTCTGTCTTAGAAATTTCAGAGAGTTCGGCGGTGGAATTGGATAATGCAACCGTAGGTTGTTGGGGCATAGTTGGAATTTCGGTTGTAAGCGGATAAGGGCTATTCTCGATGTTTATGGGGTACGGACTTTCAAGTACCTCCGGATATGGGGCAATCGTGAATGTCGATACAGGTTGAGGTGTAAATGTCTCGACAGGCGAAGGCGGTGAGGTTTCACTGGGCATAAGTAATTGTGTACTAGTATGGGTTGAAGATGAAATCAAAGTATGGATGGAGGTTTGCGTAAGGGAATTTTTACTTCTGTAGTCTATATATATAGCATTAGCAATAATAACGACCAAAATGGCGCTAACGATTAAGTATCCCAAGAACATAAAGCGCAGAGTTGCTCTTTTCTTTTCCTTTGCGATGCTATCAGTCTGCAAGAGAGATTTTTCCGCTTCCTCTTTTTGCTGTGAGTTTCTTTCTCCCGTTTCCATAAATCAACCAAATTCCTAGAATATTTTGCCAAGAAGCGGTAAATGTGATGTTTTACTCATAAAAATACGGTTGTAAAGTTGTAGGAATCCAATGAGGTTGAATCTCCACTTTTAGATTGTATCATTGGGGGTTAAAAAGAAAAAGTCTCTTGGCAATGTCCTCCCTAATGGGTAAACCGATTAAAAAATAATGGATGATGAAGATATACCCCTTGATTAATATCCGAAGTGTTTTTCGTCTCTTTTTAATATCCAGCCAATCATTTTGAGGGAGCGATTCTTTTGGTTCCCCTTTTTTTTCTTATCGCCATAAGTCACTCAAATTCTTGCGGCCGGCTTCCATGGCAAGGTGTTCCAGGAATTTTTTCATCTTCGACCAGGGCGTTTTGTCCCGCATTTGCGGCATAGGCGCTGCCTCGGCATCACTAAAGTAAGCCATTGCTCGGATTGCGCTGACCCCAAAACTACGCACTCGAGCATATTTTATAGCGGCTACCTCAAATACTGTTTCCAAAGGTACCGCTTGCAGCAGGTAATATAAATCCACCATATCTTTCCGTGTACCGCGGTCGATAATTGCAGCCAGTTTCATAGCACCAATCTCAGGAGCTGTTGCCAATGGAACGCCTTCTAAAAGAATAGGTGCTTGCACTAACGGATATAGCGGTAAACGAAAAAAGCTGACTCCAACACCCTGCCTCGTAGCGACAAATGTGCCATTCTTGTCATAAGTGATCGTTAATGATGGATCATCCAATAGCATGCGTAAATTATCACGATGCACGGGGTTAACGGCAGTCTCGTCAGGTGAAAATAAATCCAGATCAAGTGAAAAACGATGTCCCAAATGTAGCGCTAATCCAGTGCCGCCTGCCAGATAAAATTCCGTGATGAAAGGAAAGCGAGCGATCAGGTGAAAAGCTTGTAAGGTTGAGGGTGTCAATGCTTCCCAATGAGGATAAGTCATGGATTCCATAACTCACCTTTTCCAAAAGGAGGATGTTGCCATTGACGAATACGTAATAACTTTCTCCAGTAATTGAAGGTCACTGGTTGGAGAGAACGTTCTCCATATTTACGTAGAAACTGTTGGATGCGTTTTCGTGAATATATCTGAAATAACCAACGGATCTCATCCCATGTTCCGTTTTCCAGTGTGCGCTGGATAATGAGATTAGCATCACGGCGTAAGCTTAAATCCGCCAGATTGTATTCTTTAAAATAAGGTTGTAATGTTGACGGAATCCAGTGAGGTTGAATAACCATTATCAAATTGTATCATTGGGGGTTAAAAAGAAAAAGTCCCTTGGCAATGACCTACTCTCCCAGGGGGTCGCCCCCCAAGTACCATCGGCGCTGACGGCCTTAACGACCGGGTTCGGGATGTGACCGGGTGTACCACCGTCGCTCCAATCACCAAGAGACTGTTTTCACAAATTAAGTTATTGAATAAGCGCTCAATAATTAGAAAATCAGGCTATTCCTGATCGCTAATCACGAATATTAGAAAAGTTTCGAGTTCTCCGCACCACGGAGCTAAGCCCTCGGTCATTAGTACAGCTTAGC
>JAAZNS010000093.1 GCA_012798185.1 Chloroflexota bacterium
ACCTTTAGTAGGGATTTTCCATATAATATCGCCATTTTGGGTATTAATGGCGTACATCTGACTGCTAAACGACCCGATATATAAGATATCATTGTCACTAATGGCGGGTGAACCAAGAACAGCACCGCCTAAACTTTCATTGGTTTTCCATAATAATGTTCCATCCAGATTGACCGCGTAGATGTTATGATCTAACGAGCTAATATAGAGTTTTGTTCCATCGGGATCTAATACAGGCTGCGCCCATTGTTCTCCATTGGTTATAAATGACCATAATAAATTCCCTTGAAGATCTAATGCATAAAGTGTATTATCAGAATTCGAGGCAAATATCCGGTCTTCTGTTACCAGTGGACTGCCAATGAAACGGTTTTTTGCATTGGTAAACTGCCAGTTTTCTTTTCCATCGGCTGCATTCAAGCTATAAAGGATATTGTTATACCCGCTTACAATCAGTTGATTATCTGATGTTAATACCGGGGGAGCAAAAAAACTAATTTTTACATTCGGTTCATCAGGGTAACGCCAGATTTCGTTACCATTTACAATATTAACTGCATAAACTTGTTGGTTATATGCCAGGTATGCAGTATCCTTGTTGATGGAAAGACCAGGCCAGCTGGATGCTATCGTTGTGCTTCCGGAGCATCCGCTTAGTAAGCTGGTTAAAATAATTAAGGTAAGAGCGAGCAATGTGAAGTTTCTTGATTTCATGAGAATTGTTTTCCGTGGAACTGCCTGGTGTTTTATAAAATTGATTTATGGAACAGGGTCATAACCGCCTGGGTTAAACGGATTGCAACGTAACACCCGCCACATTGTCATCAAGCTGCCTTTGATTAGCCCATATTTATAAATCGCCTGATATCCATAATGTGAACATGATGGATAAAAACGGCACGTATTTGGAGGAAGTGCGCGGGAAATGGTCATTTGATAAAGTCGAATTAATGCCAGCAGGGGATACCGCGGAATATTACGCCAGTTTAATGGAATATCGCGCAGCCTCGGTTCAATTGATTGTTGAAGAATAAGATGTTCATCCATCATATATTCATTGGTGGTCATAATTTTACAATAAGAGTTGTGCTTTTTCTAATGTATCAATGATTGCATCATTGAGTTGCTGGAAACTTGAATAGATAATTGGGCGTCTGGCGATGAAAATTATATTCCATCCCGGAATAATCCGGTTAATTAATATCTGCAAACACGCGCGAATTCGCCGTTTTACCCGGTTTCGCTCGACTGCATTCCCCAATGAATGCCCGCAAGATACTGCGATCTGAGAATGATCCAGATTGTTGGGAAGTGCAATCAACACGATAAGCGGGTGGGCAAAAGATTTTCCGTACCGCCTCACCCGCTTGTAATCGGCTGATTTTGTCAGTCGAAACTTGCGTCTCACCTTGATATGAATTCAAGATCATGGAATTATAAGTCTATAATCCCCGACTGTTTTCGCCGGAAGACTTAACTTTTCCAATTGGTATGTTTAACGTGTTCGTTTTTAGTTACGCTTAAACGAAACCTTCCTTTGAGGCGCCGGCTTTTTAATACTTTTCGACCACCGGATGTAGCCATTCGAGCTCTAAAACCGTGCACACGAACCCGGCGGCGGATTTTTGGTTGATAAGTACGTTTGACCATTTATTAAATCCTATGAATACTAATTTCATCGCATATGAAAATACGCAGACGAAATGCGATTATACCTTATCGGATAGAGTTCGTCAAACCTCCCGTTCTTGATTCCCTGCCCCTAAGATGCTCGCTAAGTTAGCCAGTTGAGTCTCATGTACCAGAGCGATGATCTCATCCACTTCTCTTAGTACGGTTTCACCGCGAGGGATAATTAATTTTCCTCCTCGAATTACTGCAACCAGCACACAATCTGGAGGAAAATTAATATCCCGGATTGCCTTCCCGGCAGCGATTGCTTTGGGGTGGACTTTTTCTTCCACCACCGAAAATTCACCGCGCCGTAGTTTCAATAAGGTCATCATATCGCCTAAAGACATTTCTTCAACGATTAATTTAGCAAGGATATCCGGCTGGCTAAGTGCCACGTCTACGCCCATATTCTTATCGAACAGCCAGGCATTTTTCGGGTTGTTAACGCGAGCAATCGTCCGGGGCACCTTATATTCAAAGCGAGCCAATGATGTAACAACTAAATTAGCTTCGTCTTCGCCCGTTACTGCCGCCAATACCTGCGCATTTTCGATGCCGGCTTGTTCAAGAACGCTCGGAGAGCTCCCATCCCCTGCAACGATAATATCCTCAGGCAATTCTTCTCTCAACCGATTAAGCACCGTATTGCGATTTTCGATCACTTTCACTTTATGCCCTTCGTTTAGAAGAAGCGTGCATAATTGTGATCCGGTTTTTCCGCCGCCAACGATTATGACAAACATTACAAACCTCCTTCACCTATACCCAAGAGAATTTTTGTTCTTTCCATAGCTTCTGCCAGCACAACCAGGTGTATCGTATCGCCTTTTTGAAATTCGGTGCCTAAAGCGGGGAGGAATGCTCTGGATTTTCTGGTAATAGCAGCAACATTTACTTCTCCGGGTACTAACAGGTCTCTTACTTGCCGGTTGATTAATTGAGGCGGGACTTCGATCGAGAGAATGCTGACATCGCCGGCTCCAAAGCTCAACCGGGGGTCGAGTTCGGAGTGCAAAATCAATTCCCGAATTCTTTCTGCCCCCCAAACAGTTGGAGAAATCGTCAATAATCCCAAGCGGCGGTAAATTTCTGCCCTTTGCGGATCGAATATACGTGCTACAACCCGAGGAACGTGAAAGATATTTCGGGCGATGCGCGCAGCCACAATATTTGCATTATCGGAAGAACTGGTTGCAGCAAATGCATCAGCCATCTGAATGCCGGCTCTAATAAGAATATCTTTATCGAATCCAACGCCTTTAATTTTTTTTCCTTTGAATCCGCTGCCCAAGCGGTCAAGCGCTTCGTCGCTGCTGTCAATCACGATGATTTCATGATCCTCTTTAGACAAGGTTAAAGCCAATTGAGTGCCGACACGGCCGCACCCCATTATGATGATTTTCATGAGTGACCTCCATTATGACTTACGATTTCAAATCGCCAACGGGAAATAAGTTTCCTAAAACATTCCAACAAATATTGTATTGGAGCAAACATGATTATCCCTAACCAAATAATTCCTGGAATTGGGAAATGGTTGAACGCCTTTGCTAAAGGCGGGAAATAAATCAATACAAGAATTATCAGAATTTCAACTACAATACCCAGTAACAAGCGGGTGTTACTAAATATTCCCACTTTCCTGATTGGATTCACCTCGCTTCGGCAGGCGAATGCATTTCCCACTTGAGCAAATACAACACCTGCGTGAAATACAGTGATTGCCATTAGATACAGTTCCGTAGTGGTTAAAGACAATCCTTGTAAATAAACATTCCATTCATGGATAATTGATAAAGGTAATTTTTTATAAATAATTTCGCCGTTGAGAACCATAAAAAATCCGATGAAGCATAATATTGCTTGAATCGGTCCAAGCCATAAAAAGGAGCGGGATAACAATTTCCCATCGATCAGCCGCGCTCCTCGCCCCCGAGGGGGATGCTTCATGATGTCAGCTTCCGGTTTTTCGGTGCCGAGGGCGAGTGCTGGCAGGAGATCGGTGCCTAAGTCAATAGCAAGGATTTGCGGTACTGTCAACGCTAATGGAATGTTGAATGCTGCAGTTAATAGAAAGGGTAGAATTTCTGGCACATTACTTGAAAAAGTGTAGGTAATGAATTTTCTCAAGTTATCAAAAATAGCTCTTCCTTCTTCGATGGCATCTATAATCGCGCCAAAATTATCATTCGTAATGATAATATCCGCTGCATCTTTTGCCACATCGGTACCGGCAATACCCATGACCACACCGACATCAGCTTTTCGCAGCATTGGTACATCATTCACGCCATCACCGGTTACTGCGACTACTTCCCCTTCGGATTGAAAGAGTGAAACCAAGCGGAGCTTATGCTCTGGTGCCATACGTGCAAAGATTGATTCCTTTTTTATTGCTTCTTTTAATCGAGCATCGTTCATCGATTCCAATTCTGCACCAGTGATGATGATGGGATTGGCAGTGGTGAGCATGCCAATCCGCCGGGCAAAAGATAACGCTGTAAGACCATAATCGCCAGTGATCATTACCATGCGAATACCAGCTTCGCGACAAATTCGTACTGCTTCGGCAACTTCTTCTCTTGGCGGATCCATCATAGCTGCCAAGCCAAGAAAGGTCAGGTCTTTTTCAACATTTTCAATACTGTAACCGCCAGGTTGGGGTTTAATATTTCGTTTTGCCAGAGCTAAAACGCGCAGGGCATTACTTGCATATTCATCGTTTGCATCGATGATTTCCTGCCGCATTGAATTATCCAAGGGAATGTCTTCACCATTGATTGAAATAGAATTACATAATTGAAGGATTTCACGAGGTGCACCTTTGACAAATGCGATTTCTTGATGATCATGTTCATGGATGGTGCTCATCCTTTTTCGCCTTGCATCAAAGGGTAGCTCGTGAACACGAGGAAATCTTCTGCTGATTGACTGCTCTGATTCTCCATTTTTTAAAGCAACTGCTTTTAATGCATCTTCTGTTTGATCACCTAGGCATGACCAATGTGGATGCTCCGCAGTAGGCGGAATCAAGCGAGCGTTATTGCATAACACAGCGGCATATAATAATATTTTCAAATCTTCTGTTGGGAATTGATCTCCACTTCGGGAATAAATTGAGCCATTTGGTGCATAACCAATTCCTGAGACAGATAAACGCTTCCCGCCTACCCAAATATTTCTTACCGTCATCTGATTTTGGGTTAAAGTCCCACTTTTATCGGTGGCGATGATCGAGACATTGCCAAGCATTTCCACGATGGATAATTTTTTGACTAAAACGCCTTTTTGCGCCAGACGCTGCCCGGCAAATGCTAAAGCCAGCGTTACGGTGGCGGGTAGACCTTCTGGTACAGCGGCAACAATAATGCCCAATGCCAGCAGAAATGACTCAAACATCTCCATCTTGACATCAAAGTATCCCACAACGAAAACTAGCGCGCCGATTCCAATAGCCACCATGGCGATGATTCGAGTGATGCGAAGTAATTCATTTTGAAGAGGGCTTGGTTCTTCTCTCATCACTTGCGTGAGCCGGGCAATTCTGCCAAATTGGGTAAGCATACCAGTGGCATAAATTATGGCTTTTCCGGTCCCGGAAACAACCGAGGTGCCAGCAAATATTAGATTAGGTCTTTCGATTTCACTGATACCTTCACGGAGAGAAGCATCGGCTGTTTTTCTTATCGGGAGTGCATCCCCCGACAGGTTGGCATTATTCACTCTTAAACCAAATTCTTCAACAATTCGGGCATCAGCAGGGATATTATCCCCTTCGGATAGGATTAATAAATCTCCTGGAACTAATTCGCTGGCAAAAATTCTTTCCTCTTTCCCATTCCTTATGACGCGAGCTGTTTCAGGAAGAATATCCTTTAAACTCGCTATTGCTTTTTCTGTGCGGTAATCCTGCCAAAATGAAAATCCTGCGTTGACGATTACTAGAGTCCAAATAACAATTCCTAAAATCGGTTGAGATACAAGAAAGGCAATGAAACCAGAAACCCATAGCAGTATTGCCATAGGGTGGCTGATTTGTCGAATTATTCGTGGAAATTTTGGAGTGGGTTTTTCCTCGGTAAGCAGGTTTTTTCCATAGAGGGATAAACGTTCTTCTGCTTGTGCTGTGGTTAGACCATTAATGGAAGTTTCATAAGCCTGAAAAACTTCGGAAACCCGTAAGCCATAGATTGGGCTTGATTTCATAAGTAGAAAAATTTTCTTTGATATTTATAAATTAGCGATTGGTTATTGCCAGCACATTTATTATTCATCTTCCGAAGAAGAAGATTCGTGAGGTCCGCCTCCAAGTTTTGGTTCTGGTTTATCCAGGTATTCCGCTAAGAGAGTATGCCCGTTGTGGACATTATTTTCTAACATTGTTTCGAAATCTCCAGCGGGAACGGGTTTTTCATATCTAATTGGACGATATACACCAAATATTTCCCAGAATTTTGATATGGCTACTAATATCCTATAACGATATTCTTGTGTAGCTAATGACTGCCATTCGACAATAGTTCCCATGGGTCCATATACCCGGGATTTTGTACGAATGATGCGATAGATTTGGTTTGGATCGCGATAGCCTATCGGAGAAATTAAAATTGCATGAGCCATCAATATTAATATCGAGAGAGAGATTAAGACCAGCCAGCCGCCCTCAGCCCATTTTCCTACAATTTGACCAATAAAGATGAAAGCGCTTAAAACAGTCACGAATGTAGCTGCAGCAATAGCCCAGTTACGGCTCTTGCCCTTAAAGTTAATCATAATATGTTTTCGAACCGCTAAACCCATTGCAGTAAGGGGTAAAAACACGCCAACACCGTAATACGGAACAGCCAAAGAAGTTTTACCGCGTACCAAGAACTGAATGATAATGGCAACAATTACCGCTGCCGTCACTGGACGCGTGAAAGTGCCTTTTGGATTGCGGTAAACGACGAATTCGGGAATTTCTCCAATAGCAACATTCCGCCAGGTCATCGATTGTAGATCCTGGAAAGCAGTCATAGAAGCTGCAGCCAATAATGCCACTGCTAATATTTGATAAGCCCAGTACAAGATAATTCCACCGGGTATTTCATTAAAGCCGATAAAAGAAAGATTGCCAACTAATGATCTTCCTAAAGTGCCGTCAAAAACATTGAATCGTAATGAAAAAATGGTAAGAAATGTTGTGGTTAAACCGCCATAAAAAAGGAAAGCTGTTTGAACAAACCTGCCAATCCCCGATTTACCGCTATAGAAATTCCAGATTTTATTAAGTTTTGGAAGTCTTCTTTTGCCCCAGGAGACGATGCCTGCGTCGCCATCTATTACAAATTGAATGCCGTTAGACATGGCTTCTAAACCACTGAGGGCTACCATCCCTTTCATTGAAGCAGTTAGTAAATGATATAAAGCTTGAGAAAGAGAGGTGGGCTTTGTAATTTCTTGGGATATTTGAGCGGGCACACCATTTACATGGGCGGTTATCAACCCTATTAACATCGCAACGGTTAATGCAGCAAAAATTCCTAATAGAATAAAAACAATTTGCGCTGATTCGCCTCTTCCTCTTATTGTGATATACCAGGTCGTGCTGGCTAGAGCTGCGCCAAGTAAAAAGTGCCAATACCAAGCAATTCCATAAGCATCGGTTATGGAAAGCAATGGATCAACACCAGATAGCTTTGATACGACAATGGTGAGAATATAATCTTGGATCAATACAACAGCGACAATTAAACTGATCGAAGGACCAAGATATCTCATCGAAGCAGTAAATGACCCTCCCCCTTCATTGAATATACCCAAGGAATACATATATAATGCGCCAAGAGCAAAATTTGCGAATGCTATGAAGATTACCGCAATATAAGCATATTTCTGTAAACCATACGGATGGAGAGCGCTCATCATTTCCCCAGTGGCATAGAAATAGGAAGTGAAATAATCTACGCCAAATAAGGCAATAGCTGCCAGCAGCCCAACCTGCCCAGCGCCATGTACATGCGCGTCTTCTTCACGTTCGCGAGGTGCAATTTTATATGAGAGTAAAATTATGACGATTAATAAACCAATAGAAAATATCATTCTAATCCTAATAAGTAATCTTTAGCGTTTACGGCAACTACTCAGCCAGCTTGAGTAAATTTAATTTGCTCCCGAGTGTGTAACAACTAAATACTTCTCAAAATCGAAGTTTTTCTACCATTGTCTGAGTAGTCACAGATTTTTGTTTATTCTTAAAATCTAAGAACCTTTCTCGAAAGCTTGTTCAAGCAGAGAAAGTTCTTCCAGTAAATGTTGACGAGTCGATGGGTTGAGCCGGGTGTCTTGCGCAACCATAGCATGTTCGCGGCGTGCTGCACGGACAACGAAAGCCGGCACGAACATTATCCGTCCACCGGGAATGATTTCAAAAAAATGGGTCTTCAATTGTAATTCCTGGTCATCGAAGTATGGCAGGCTGAGACTCAGTCCCCTGTTCAGGTCATTTGCAGCAGCCCGTCTTTTTATTGTACGAATGATTTCTTTCGTTTGATAACGGGCAAAAGCTCTCCCTTGGTTAACCAATTGACCTAACATACCGTATCGTTTTCTTTGATATTCTTTATCCACTACGATATAGGGTGCAATTGATACGGCTGTGTGGAGTACATTTAGAAATCTTTGCATCGAAGCGATATGCGCTTCTGCTTCTGTAACGGAGTTAACCAATAGGTTATCCCGATCATCAAATGCGACCCATTGGGGAAGGTAAAAACGCCGCGCATAAGGAACGAACGGTACAAGCAATTCACCGCGATATGTCTCTTGCTGATTTTCTTCAACAATGGCATCAGAAGCTGCGGTAATCGCTGATTCTGCTTCGAGATCGTCTGCCTTTGGAATACTGGGAATTTCTTCACCTGGTGCTGACAAATACGTAACTGTACGCCCAGAAGGGAGCATTCCATACACCATATGTAAAACAAGCGCATGTTTTATCAATAATGAGGCAATTGAAATGCCTTTATCTGGCGATTGCTCGAGTTCAGATAGCCGTTGACGGAGCGCATTACGGGCGCCAGTGCGTGTAAGCCGGTCAATTAAACCTCCTGCCAATTGTTCACGGGATTCCTGAGGAATTTGATAGGAGGTTTTTTCTTGATCTTTTTCTCTTTGAACATTTACTTTATCTGGTAATGTGAATCGGATTTGCGGTAAGTTTTGAATTACCGCTTCTGCTAGTTGACTGGCTTGAGATTCTAAAAATTGTTGGATTAATTTCGATTGTATCTCGAAAAGAGA
>JAAZNS010000094.1 GCA_012798185.1 Chloroflexota bacterium
AAAATGCAATTAACCTGGGAGTTTACCCTATGGAGGCTTGCGTAAAAATCGGCGATACGATTGCCGATATCCAGGAAGGTTTGAATGCTGGTATGTGGACAATCGGCGTGGCAAAAACTGGAAATGAAATCGGTTTAAGCCAAAAAGAGATCCAAAATCTTAGTCCACTCGATCTTCAGAAAAAACTAAAAAAAGCGCACCAGCACTTGCGCCAGGCTGGGGCGCATTTTGTCGTCGATGAAATTGGCGATATCCCTCTAATTCTCGACCAGATCGAGGAAAAATTGAAATTGGGTGAAAAACCATAAAAAAAATCACCAAGATCTCATAAGACTAGCATCCTGGTGACATGGTGGGTATAAGCAGCTTTTAATTTATTTAACAGCCACAATTTTTAGCCATTGTTCATAGCGGAAATCACAAATATCCTCGCGAAATCTGCCAAACCACAGATCGGCATATCCTTGAAAATCCTCATCCAGTGTGGAAATGCCGGTTTGTGTAGTGCCCCACATCGCCTCGTGGATTTGAGATGCACACCACATAAGTTTACAGCGGGCAAAATTCTTGGGCGTCACTTCGCCAAAATATTCTTGCAGTAAACATCGCACCTGGTCATCATTAAACCGATGGTGATGACAGAAATTGCCCAGGTCGAAGTAAATATCGCCCATCCCAGCATATTCCCAATCCAGAATTTTCAATTCTCCTTTTTCCCCGGCAACATTTTCATCCATGAAATTTAAATTCAATAAATCATCATGACAGGGAGTAGGAATATATGGATCCTTAAGCAGGGCTTGTTCGATTTCCACCATTTTATACTGAATCCAATCAAAATCATATGGAAATTTACTTTGGTGCTCCTTGGAAATCCTGGTCAGCATTTCTACGCGGCGGAACACATTGAATTCCCCTTTCAACGGAGCAGCACGGCGATGGAACACGCGCAGTTTTCGGGCAACCCGGCGAATGTTATATTCCTTGTTCATCTCTTCAGGAGGGATGTGTTTGCCGTTAATAAAACGGGTCACCAAATAGCCTTCAGGTTCGATGAAATAAAGCACCTCAGGCGCCACACCTAATCTGCCGGCTTCCAGGTTTGCAGCATATTCGATATCACGCTTAATCCCCAGTAGATCGGTCTTCTCTCCAGTAATGCGAAGCATGTAGGATTTTCCATCCAGATCTATCCGATAATTTCGATTAGTGATCCCGCCAGTCAGAAGGCTTGTTTTTAAATTTTTGGCATCTTTGAGGAATGGAACGCGGGCAATTGCTTGCTCAAGGGTTAGCGTCATAATTATCCTCCATGCTTTGAAAGAATACTCACTGCTTAGGTTATAGTTAAAAACCAGAATTTAAGGTTTTTATAAATTTTATAACACACCGAAGCTGGCTGAGTAACTACAAATACCGAAATTTATTGATTAAAAAGACCCGACAGAAAAACTCTGTCAGGTCTTTTTGAAAACGAGTTATTGAGCAAAGAAATCGCGGATGATCTTGACTGCCATTTTATTTTCATCAGCAGAGCCAATTGTAATACGGAACCAGCCATCCCGACCATACATGGGTGACTGGGCGCGCATAATGTAGCCTCGCTTGAGGGCAAAATCAAGTGCGTCTTTACCAGTTTTACCAGCATCCGTCCCATCAAAGAGAATATAGTTGCCATAAGAATGGTAAATATCCAAACCTTTGATGTCTTTCAATTCCTGTTCATAATACTCAATTTGCTGATTGTTGAAATCAGCCCGTTCTTGCAGCGCCTGGGTATCTTCAAACGCTGTCAGAGCAGCCCACATCGAAATGGTACCCACATTCCAGGGGATCAAGGCTGCGGAAATTTGAGCAATGACGTCTTTATCGCCCAACGCATATCCAAAGCGAAGGCCAGCTAGACCATAGCATTTAGAGAGTGTGCGGGTGATGATCACATTCTTATACTTCTTCACTAAATCAACATTCGATTTGCTCAATCCGGCAAATTCAATATAAGCTTCGTCGGAAATCAAAGGCACACCGGTTTCGGCAACTTTAATAAAATCCTTTTTGTCAATAAAATTACCGGTGGGGTTGTTCGGATTGGCGATGACAATTATTTTGGTCTTGGGTGTGATAGCTTTGATAATGGCATCGGCGTCGAAAAGTAGTTGCTTATCTTTATAAATCATGGGGACAGATACCAGTTTGCCGCCCAGGATGTTGCAGCGCAGCTTGTAAATGCCAAAGCAAGGGGTGTGTTGAATTACCTCATCACCGGGTTCCAGCAGACAGCGGAAGATATTGTCGAATACTTCGCTGGAGCCATTTCCCAGCATCACATTCTCGATACCGGGTAAGCCATTAATTTCGGCAATCTTTTCACGCACTTTAAAACCCTGATCAGGATAACGGTTAGCAATTTTCGCGTATTTTTCAATGGCTTCAAGAACTTTCTTCGAAGGGGGATTCGGATTTTCATTGGACATCATACGATGTAGTTCCGGCTGTTTCCATGCCAAATCGATATGCCCGGACACATACATCGGGATTCCTTTTACCCAAGGGACAAAATATTCTTCTACGGATTTCATTTTTTTACTCCTTTGTTTTCATCATTAATAACATCTGCGGTTCGGTTATGGAGACCTGGCAGGATGACGATGAAACTGCAGTGCTCTGCCAGGTCTCTCATAACAACTAAACCAATAACGATTTTACTGTTTTTACAACATTTTCAACCGTGAAGCCAAATTTCTCGAACAAAATTTTATAGGGAGCAGAAGCACCAAAACGATTCATGCCAATTGTTGCACCCTTTTCGTCCAGGTAAGAACCCCACGATTGGGTAACCCCGGCTTCAATGCAAATCCGCGGGATGCCTTTTGGTAATACACTATTCCGATAAGCCTCAGATTGCATTTCGAAAAGCTCGCAGCATGGCATCGACACAACACGAATAGCAATCCCTTCATCAACCAGTTGTTTCTGTGCTTCTAAAGCAAGGCTGACTTCCGATCCGGTGGCAATGATCACAGCATCCGGTTTCGGTTTTCCGGCTTCAGCTAATACATAGGCGCCATTTTTCAAGCTGTCATCTCTGGGTGTTACCAAAGGAACATTTTGCCTGGTAAGCAGTAATGCGGTTGGACCATCTTTACGCTCTAAGGCAACCTTCCAGGCAGCGACGGTTTCGTTCCCATCAGCCGGGCGGATGACAAATAGATTGGGGATACAGCGTAAGGCAGATGCATGTTCCACAGGCTGGTGGGTTGGTCCATCTTCACCCAAACCAATGCTATCGTGAGTAAAGACGTAGATTACCGGCAATTTCATCATGGCTGCCAGGCGGATGGATGGACGCATATAATCTGAGAAAACCAGGAAGGTACCACCATAGGGGCGCAGACCATGCAGCGCCAGACCGTTCATAATACCTGCCATGCCATGTTCGCGGATTCCAAAATGGATATAAGGTCCGCAATACTCGCCTTTTTTAACTGCTTTACTCCCGGCTGGCATCGTATTATTGCTTGGGGTAAGATCGGCTGAACCGCCAACCAGGCAGGGCAATTTGGCAGAGATTTCATCAAGGATTTTTCCTGAAGCCACGCGTGTCGCTGGAGGTTTATCTGCCGGGAAGACGGGCATTTGGCTATCCCAACCATTTGGCAGTTCGCCGTTTACCATTCTTTCCCACGATTCAGCTAACTCGGGATAAGACTTGCGGTAGCCAGCAAGCATCGATTCCCATAGCCCCTGGGATTTGGCTCCTTTTTCCTTAACAACTTCAAAATACTGACGCACTTCATCGGGCACGATAAAACGCGGTTCAACCGGCCAGCCAAAAGCCTCTTTGGTTTTTGCCAAACCCTCTTCACCCAAGGGAGCACCATGCACTTTGGAGTTATCCTGCAGTGGACTTTTGTAACCGATATGAGTCTTGCAGGCAATGAGCGATGGCTGATCGGTTACCACCTGGGCAGCGTGTATCGCTGTTTCAATAGCTGCCATATCATGACCGTCCACGCTTTGTACATGCCAATGATAGGCTGCAAACCGCTGCGGTACATCATCGCTGTAACTCAGGCTGGTAGGACCATCGATCGAGATTCCGTTGTCATCATAGAGAACGATCAGTTTTCCTAAACCCAGGTGACCTGCCAATGAAGCTGCTTCGTGAGATATCCCCTCCATAAGATCGCCATCGGAAGCAATCACATAAGTATAATGATCTACCACCGGAAAACTGGGTTGGTTAAAGCGGTTTGCCAGCATACGTTCCGCCAGTGCAATGCCCACCGCGGTGCAAAAACCCTGCCCTAAAGGACCAGTGGTCGTCTCGATGCCCCGCTCAGGATCATATTCGGGGTGCCCCGGGGTGATACTACCCCATTGGCGGAAATTTTTCAGATCATCCAGCGAAATAGGGTAACCGCAAAGGTGTAACAATCCGTAAAGCAGCATAGAGCCATGCCCAGCGGATAAAACAAATCGGTCTCGATTGAACCAGGTTGGATCGGCTGGATTATGTTTTAGAATCCGCGTCCAAAGAACAATCGCCATATCTGCAGCGCCTAACGGCAAACCCGGATGTCCGGAATTAGCTTTTTGAACGCCATCTGCCGCCAGCATGCGCAAGGTGGTGGCTGCTAATTGATCAATTTCAGAAAATTTAGACTGCATCATAATTTCCCTTACTTCCAGGGGCATAGCAGATTAACCCTTTACCACTGCCATGCGTTGTCCAACATATTCCTCAAGACCGGCTGAAGCTTTCGAGAAGGCTTCGGCGGTAGCGATTGTGGCAGGGTGGGTATTGAATTGGTCAATTTCCATGCCATTTTCATCGCAGGATTGAATACAATATGGAATCTTGCTCATCTTATAGAGAACATCTTCCGGAATGTCTTCGTACTCAATTTGCCGTTCAAATTCAAGGTCGGGGC
>JAAZNS010000095.1 GCA_012798185.1 Chloroflexota bacterium
AAATATTATTTTTCATTATTTATATTAGCGTTGCGGTTTTATGTGCAACAATTCTAGCACTCTGGCAAGGTTTTGCCTTCATTGGTGTAGGACTTCCTTTTGGAATGTTGATCGGTGTTTTGATTTATTTATTTCTGATTGCTATTTTTGGAAAATTCGAAATCCCCAAAACGACAGATGAGAAACTTTATTTATTAATCATTGCAGGGTTATTGGCTTCCATTGTTGCCCATTTTGCAGAAATAAATTTTGGTATTGCGATTGCTGCCACCAGAACTTATTTTTTGGTGTATACAGCACTTTTATTTGTACTTGGGTATGTAATTAAGTCCAGTATCATATCAGATGGTGAAAAAATAACCACTAGCGAAGAAAATCGGGATGAAATTAACCAAAAAAGTTCATCCATTACTCAAAGAAAAAAGCGACGAGTATCACATCAAAGAGATAATCGAGTTGAAAATCTGTTGAATAATTATTCAGATGAGTTAATGGGAGGTGTAATTTTAGCTTTGATCATGATTGCTCTTGGATACGATTTTATTTCAGGTGCACAGGGTGGGAAAAATGCTTTTGTGATCCTTTGGAATTCTATGGTGAAATTGAAAGGTACAAGCACGACGGTATCTTATGGCGTTCTAACAATGTTCTTTACTTCCTGGATTATTGGAATTATGGTAATTGCATCGGATGTCATCTTATCGAAAACAGAAAAGACATGGGGAAAATCAGCAATGATTGTGGGCGGGGTATCATTTTTGATCAGTTTTATATTTTGGTTTTGGCATAGTCTCTCGATTGCAGAAATAATCAATAAATCTGCTACGAATCTATCAGAAGTTATGCAGCAAATTCAAAAATATGAGGGATTAATTACAAAATATTATATTTATGTTTTTATATTAGTAATCATCAGCGCGTCGATTTTATATTCTCAAAAAAATGGTAAATTGGGCAGATCTTCACCACTGTCTATGCTCATTGTTCCTATTGGAATGATATTCGGAGTATATTTAATTGGAAACACGAATTTAAAAATAATTCAAGCTGATATTGACTTTAAATTAACAGATCCATTTACAAAAGGAAATACCTGGCCAGTAGCCATAGAAATATACAACCGCGCCCTATCCTTGGCACCCACGGAAGATTTTTACTATCTATTTCTTGGGAGAGCATATTTGGAGTATGCGAAAACCATTTCCGACACAGCTGACCGGGATAAGTTGATGAATCAAGCTCTGAAAGATTTGGAGAAAGCGCAAGAGATTAATCCATTGAATACAGATCACACAGCGAATTTGGCTCGTTTATACAGCCTATGGTCTTCTATGACTGAAGATAACCAAAAGAAAAATGAACTGGCTCAGAAAAGTGATTATTATTTTTCCCGGGCAATTGTATTGAGCCCGAATAACTCTCGAATATGGGGAGAATGGGCGTTATTGGCGTTGAATTATTTAAATCAGCCTGATAAAGCGTTAGAAAGACTTAATCATTCCCTCGAAATTGATCCAACCTACGATTGGACTAATGCATTACTGGGAGAATATTATCTGCGCTTAAGCCAACAAGAAGCAATCACAGAGACGAAAGAGAGTTACATAAATCAAGCGCTTTTCTACTATGATAAAGCAAAACAGTTGACTGGTGATCAATCTGCTAAGGCGAATTATTCGCTTGGCATGGCGCAGTTATATATTAATTCTCACCAATACTTTAAAGCAATTCAGACTCTTGAAGAGATAATTCAATTAACTCCCTCTAGTTCAGAATTATGGCGTTATGAACAATCTCTGGCACAGCTTTATTATCAAGTTGGAAATAATGGTACAGCTTTGTCATATGCAAAAAGTGCTTTATCCCATGCTCCGGAAGAACAAAAAGAAGCAATCCAGAATTTGATTAATCAATTAGAAAATATTCCGTGATATGTCTCATTTTTTTATTCCCGTTTTTGCATTAATACTTAGCCTTATCATAATTCCTATTGTTCGACGTGTTAGTACCTCTTTATCAATAATAGCGAAACCAAGGGATGACCGATGGCATAAAAAACCTACCCCGACGTTGGGAGGGGTAGGGATTTACTTTGCATTTATCATCACGGTTATCGTGTATTCGATAATCGACAAAAGCTGGGATAATATTCGTCTGGGGATTTTAATAAGTGCAACGGGAATGTTTGCTTTAGGATTGTATGATGATCTTAAACATATTACGCCACCCGCTAAGTTACTGGGTCAAATTGTGGCATCATCAGTTGTCGTATTCATGGGTTTCACCACCGCTTTTTTTACACCGCGTTTTTCTGATAGTATATTGGCTCAAATTCCAAATATTTTGTTGACATTTATATGGTTAGTTGGAATAACAAATGCTATTAATTTGATAGATAATATGGACGGTCTGGCGGGGGGAATATCACTGATTACAGCAATCATTTTGTCTTTATTATTCTGGAAGGTGGGAAATATTACATTGCTAGCAATGTCTTTAGCAATGGCTGGCAGCTTGTTAGGGTTTCTCTTCTTCAATTTTCCGCCAGCATCGATATTTATGGGAGACAGCGGCAGCCTTTTTATCGGCTTCACTCTGGCAACTCTGGCAATTGCCAGACAACCACAGGCATCGAATGTATTTGCTATATTAGGTGTGCCAACTATTCTATTTCTTATGCCGATATTTGACACAACTTTGGTTACAATTACAAGGATCATTCGAGGCCAATCGCCATCTCAAGGAGGACAGGACCATACATCCCATCGATTGATAGCTTTTGGTTTATCAGAAAGGCAAGCGTTACTTGTTCTATATGGTGTAGCAATTGCTTCGGGAGTGGTGGCAATCATTTTAGAATCATTAGATTATGATTTAAGCCTGGTTTTAGTGCCTTTATTAATTATATCGCTGGCGTTGTTCGCTGCATATCTTAGCCGGCTTAAAGTTATCGTGTCTCCTACTTCCCAAAAATCAAGTGCTTTCACAAAACTGGTTGTGGAAATAACCTATAAACGGCGGTTGCTTGAAATCGTTTTGGATTTCTTTCTAATCGGGGCGATGTACTACTTGAGCTTTTGGACCGTGAACGGATTATCAATGAGCACTTTTGCATTAGAGCAATATTTAAACACGCTCCCTATTGCATTATCAAGCGCTTATATTGCTTTTCTTCAGCTTGGGGTTTACCGCGGTGTGTGGAAATATGTGGGAGTGGATGAATTAGTTAATTTTGTAAAAGTTGTTTTGTTTAGTGTTTTTATATTAGCAATTATCATTGGAATAATTTATGGTTTCAGGGAATTTTCTCCCGTAATTATTATTTTATTTGCGATATATTTATTTTTAGGATTAACTGCGACACGTTCCTCATTCAAAATATTTGATCAAATATCAAGTAGACGAACTCGTCATGAAGAACAACGAGTGATTATTTGTGGTGCTGGCGATGCTGGAGAGATGGCAGTTCGCTGGATACAAATGAATCCACAATTAAATTATCGTCCGATTGGATTTCTGGATAGCGATTCTATGAATAAGGGTAGGTTTATTCATGGCGTTGAAATTCTTGGCGGCTACGATTTGTTGAATTCTTTTATCGAACAGAAAAGAATTGATGGAATTATTATTACAACAGGCGATATAAATTCACACCCATTCATTGATAATATATTACCAATTTGTCACAGCCATGGCTGCTGGATAAGAACCTTAAAATTAGAATTTGAACTAATTGAATAAAGGGATTACTATGGAAAACAATGTTCATAACACAATAATACATACAGAACCGCCACCTTTTATCCGAGTATCGGGAAGTCATCGAGAAATTGGCAGACAGATCGGAGAGGCATTTAAAAAACAGGTGCAACATAGCATCGAAAGTGCGCATGCCATTATCGATGGTACGTATAAAGAGTTGGAGTTGACCTGGGAAGGCGCAAGAATTCAAGCACGAAAATATGTTCCTTTTGCTCAAGAACGTTACCCACAATATATCGAGGAATTACTCGGAATCGCAGAAGGAGCTCAGGTTTCTTTCGATGATTTAGGTGTATTAAACTCTATGGAAGCAGTTACCATGGATGCCTTACACCTAGCGAAATGCACCAGTTTTGCGGTTAATGAATATCTCACGGCTGATGGGCATGTCTTGGTTGCCCATAATGAAGATTGGCTGCCCGAAGATGAGGAAGATGTCTTCATTGTCCATGTATCTTCAGATGACGAACCTCCTTTTTTGGCAATGACATACGGAGGACTTTTACCTAATATTGGTTTAAATGCTGCTGGTATCGCGCAATGTTGCAATTCCGTATACCCCAATGATTCTCGCATCGGAATACCCCGGGTGATTGTATCGAGAGCAGTATTAGGTGCAAGGACGCCTGCTGAGGCAATTCGATGCATGATCGTGCCACACAGAGCTGCTGGCTATAATCATCTGCTGGCACATGAAAGCGGAGAACTTTATAATGTGGAAGTATCAGCCAGGCAGTTTGCTCTCCTATATGGGAAAGATGGCTTTGTTGTGCATACCAATCATTATCTTGATTTCAATATGCAGAAAATCGAAGCAGACCCCGAGGAACTGATAGGTTCGCAGGGAAGATATTTCCGCGCTTTAAGGTTATTAACCCGCACTAGTCAGCACACCATAAAAACGCTGCAGACGATCCAACGTGATCACATCAATTATCCAAATTCGATTTGTAATCATGCTGTTGAAGATATTTATCCCTTAGATCGAGAGAAAACGATCAATTCGATAATAATGGATTTAACATCCAGAATTATGTATATCGCATGGGGAAATCCATGTGAAAACCATTATCATGATTTTTATTTAGACGAATAAAATTATACACGCTAAAAAAACCCCCGGCTCAGTAAAATTCCGGGGGGTTATTTTATCCGTTATTTTTACCCCATAAGCCAAATCCAGCATTCCGGCGTTCTTCTCGTAATCGATGCTGCAAATTTATCTCTTCGATATGGATAATTTTTTCTGCGATGGCTGCCTCCAACCATATTTTTCCCCGTGCGGCATCAGCCATGCTGCCAGCACCATAAGCGCCTGTTTTTGTATCATCATCCCAAGGAGGGTTAGCTATCAATGCACCTCCTTCGACCCAGTCCATATAATAATTTGGTGAAACAATAAAATCTGTTTCGTCGACAACCCGATCCATGTGTACCAGTTCTGGCTGAAGGTGCAGAATTAGTGAGGTTTC
>JAAZNS010000096.1 GCA_012798185.1 Chloroflexota bacterium
ATACGAACAATAACCGGATCGATATTGAGATAATCACCTAACCCTCCGCATACGCCAGCGATCATACGATTACTTTCACTTCTATATAATTTTCTTTCCATACCGTAATTCCTTATGACCTGCTTATTTTTTTCGAACGATCAAAAATAAACCTGTAAAAATCGTTGGTATAGGGTCAATTGGTTTCAAATATTCCTTCACCGTTTCGTAAAAAAACCAATTTAAAGCAAAATTCTTGCGGGATTACACACCGATATCATTGATCCCTTATAGGTAGAAGACAAATATGACATACTGGCATTAATTATCTCCATTTGCTTTTCCTTCCTCTCTGTTTATATTTCTCAATGCATCATTGATGAGCTTCTGTTTCAAATCCCATAATTTTTGACTGAGGGATACATGATAAATATGAGGATTCATGATTCGACGGACGCCAGCATCCAAATGTTCAACATCGAAAAATCGCACTTTACGAACATCTTCGATATCGGGACACTCATAAACTTGTTTCCCGTCTTTTAAGACATCAACCAATAACATCTCTATTCGAGAAACCGATCCTTTTTCTAAAAATCGATATTTTGTATGATCAGTCGGATGGCGTAACCAGAATTGTCCTGCTTCATTGGGTATTTCATCCGCCAAACTCAGCAAGTCAGCTGTGGCATACCCGCGTTGATCATAAATCCTCCACACTTGTTTATTCCCAGGATTTGGCGTCTTAGACGGAGACTCAGAGATTTTTATGGCTGGCAGCCATTTCCCATCTTTGTTTACAGCAACTAATTTATACACCCCCCCCAATGCCGGTTCACCCCAAGAAGTGATCAAGCGGGTACCAACGCCATAGACCAGCCTGCGGATAAGCTTTTCTGAATCAACGCCATATTGAGGTGCTTCTTCTAATATCTGGGTGATGATTTGCCAAATCACTAATTCATCAAGATTATTCGACAAAACAATCGATACATCGGGGAAGCCTGCTTCATCAAGCATTTTCGCTGTCTGAATACTTAGGAAAGCCAAATCACCCGAATCTAGTCTTACTCCTAAGGGACGATGGCCCTTTTGTTTTAATTCTTCAAATACTTTAATTGCGTTCGGAACGCCACTTTCCAGCGTATTAATCGTATCAACTAACAATAAACAATCATCCGGATAAATATCAGCATAAGCACGAAAAGCATCCAATTCACAGCTGCCCAAGGCGATGAATAACTGGACCATACTGTGAGCATGAGTTCCCTTTGGTGGATAGCCTAAGGTTGCTGAAATTCCAACATTTGAAGAGAAATCTGCACCCCCGATTAACGCCGCTCGGGTGCCGGCATTTGCCCCTACACCCTGACCCCTCCGAAGTCCAAATTCCAATAATAGCTGCCCGCGCCCAATTTCCCGAATCCGGGCAGCTTTTGTAGCAATCAATATCTGATAATTTAAATGATTCAATAACGATGTCTCCAATATTTGCGCCATCGCTAAAGGGCCTTGAACTACCGTAAGAGGTTCATTTGGATGGATAACTCTTCCCTCAGGGATAGCTCGCATATTGAGGCTGTCAAAATGACCATACTCACGTAGCCACGAGAGAAAATCTGCTTGAAATAGCGGCTTACCGTTGAGTGATTTTTGTTCTCGTAGATAATCCAAATCTTCATCACGAAATCTTACTTCCTTCATCCAATCTAAAAGCCATGCTAATCCAGCGTTTATACAAAAACCAGCTTTATGCGATCCATAATCTGGATAATCCCGGAAATAATGGTCAAACTGAACCTCGGTTTCGTGAATCCCCATGCGGTAATATAAGTTTGCCATGGTTAATTGGTATTGGTCGGTAAACAAAATTCCCTCAGATATTTTACGATTTGAACTATTCAAGATGAATTCTCCATGGTTTTAATTTCAAATCCAATCAATCACGAACAATCCCGATTCAATATTCGTACTCTTTCCGGCATCTCGGTTGAGTTTCTGAATGTAAATTCAGGACTTTTCTGTAATAGCTTAAGCAGGTAATGATACTTTTATTAATTATACGTGGATAAGGAAAAATTGTTGCTAAGGAATATTCAAGCAACGATTATCCTGATGAAATCATGCATTTATTTGAATTCGTGGGTGAGTATAATATCGATATGGATAAAATACCATCTAGTGATTACTCCTCAGCGATCAATGATTTTCATAAAGCCCGGGATAGAGCTTTATTCAAAGAAATTGTAGGACGCATAACCGGACAATCAACAGAATTATTACCCTATGATGAAGTCCGACGCCGATTAAAAGCAGTTGGTACTTCACAGGTTGGTTTACGAGATATCCCTTTGTCAGCCATTATTGGCAGCGTAGGTAGATATAACGATTTTACGCGTGATTTCTTACCCAAAAAAGATTCAATTAGCAGCCGATGGACCAGTATTAAAACAGCTGTTTCAGGATTAACTGGGTTACCCCCCATTGAAGTTTATCAGATCGGAGAAGCCTATTTTGTTAAAGACGGTAATCATCGCGTCTCTGTGGCACGGTCAATTGGCGCTTCGCACATTTCAGCGTATGTGACTGTGGTACAAAGTCGCGTTCCCATTACCCCCGATATTTCTGCGGATGATCTAATTCTAAAAGAAGAATATGTAAATTTCCTTGAAAAAACAAAGCTTGATATTTTAATTCCAGAAATCGATATGGAAATCACTATTCCTGGTCAATATCCCTTGATAGAAGAACATATTTCCGTTCATAGATATTTTATGGGCATCGATCAGAAACGTGAAGTCTCTTACGAAGAAGCAGTTGTTCATTGGTATAACACAATTTATCTTCCCATTATTCAAGAAATACGGAAAAGCGGCATCCTGCGCCGTTATCCAGGGCGGACGGCAGCAGATATGTACATCTGGCTTGCAGAACATAGAGCTGCGCTTGAAAGGGAACTTGGCTGGCAGATTTCAACAAGCACTGCCACTGGTCATTTTATCAAGCAATTAAAATTAAACAGCCAAAATATCTTCCGTATCATTTGGCAAAAAATTATTAATATCACCAATCGAAGTATTATTTCCTCTGGTCCTCCCCCCGGGGAATGGCGGAAAGAAATCAGCGGTTCTTTATTAAGATCGGGATTATTCAGTGAAATCCTTGTTCCAGTCAGCGGAATGCCGGAAGGCTGGTTTGCATTGGATCAAGCAATAGTTATTGGCAGAAAAGAAGCCACCTTAATTCATGGATTGCATGTGGAACTTGATGAAGAAAACCTAACAGAAGAGCACACCCAAAATATCAAGGATGAATTCACAAAACGGATCAGCCAGGCAGGAATCAATGGTGATTTTGCAGTAGCGGTTGGGAGTGTCGCTCAATCCATCAGTGCTAGAGCCCAATTTACAGATTTGGTTGTTACTACTCTGGCATATCCGCCAGGTCCTCAGCCAATCGATCGATTGGAATCGGGTTTTCGAGAATTAATTCAACATTGCCCTCGCCCAGTACTGGCTGTTCCGCAAGTGACTTCCGGGTTAAAAAAGGCGTTATTGGCATATGATGGTAGCGCCAAAGCCGATGAAGCGCTTTATCTCGCTGCATATCTCGTTGGTATGTGGAAAATCAACCTTATTGTATTAAATGTAATCGAAGATGATAAGAAAACATCCAAAGTGCTGTATAAAGCTGAAGATTACTTGAATAAATCAAGTATTAAAGCAACATATATCACGCAAAGAGGGTCTGTAGCTAAGAAAGTTATAAAAATAGCTGCAGATAATCAATGTGATTTTATTATGATGGGAGGATATGGGAATAACCCCGTTTTGGAAGTTGTGTTAGGCAGTGCTGTCGATCAGGTGCTCAGAGAAGCTGAAATACCTATCCTTATCTGTCGCTAGTAAAAACTAGATATCAATTTCTTGATACCCATATACATTGACAACCCGGGTTTTTCCAACTAGTGTAACCACTTTTTCATCAGGTCGGTATACGTGAATATGACCATGCAGATGCAAGCGGGGTTGGAACTTTTCGATTAACCATCGAAATGCAATAATGCCCTGGTGAGGAAGGTCAGATTTATCATGAATTCCAGCAGGTGGTGCATGGGAAATAAAAATATCTAAATATCTGCCAAAACGAATTCTGTTTATCAATAATTTGGGGATCAAATTAATAACGTTTATCCACATCTCCGATTGTGAATATTGAAAGGGACCTTCCCGATACTTTAAAGAACCCTCTACACCAGCCAATATTAATCCGTTACATATCACTGATTTTCCATGAAGATTCGTTCCCCCTGCAATGGAATATTGAGATGCAAAATTACTATTAGATATTGCTTGATCGTGATTTCCCAAAACATAAAAGAATGGAGCATCTAATGAACTGACTAGGTATTCGTAATATTCAAATGGTAAATCACCGCAACTAATTAACAATTTAATGTCAAGAAAATGTTTTTTCAAATGAGGCGTATACAATAAAGGTGATGCAAGATCACTAATAGCAAGTAATTTCATATCAAATCCATAATTCTTATACCGCTCAAATGCATAGTTGTCAATTGATATAGATATCCCTTGCCAATTATAACGCATCGCGTTATAATAACTTTGACGCAGTGCGTTATAAACAATACCATCAACAATTTTAATGATTGGAGGTTGATATGACAGGAAAATCTCAAAATCAAAGTGAAAAAGGACCCGATAAGCATCACTCGCTTTTCGATATAACCCGAAAGGTAATGCTGGCAAGTATTGGCGCGATGGCAATTGCCCAAGATGAATTGGAAGATTTCATTGAGCGGTTAGTCGAGCGCGGTGAAATCGAAGAGAAGGAAGGAAGCGGTTTGATTCAAGAACTAAAGGCAAAACGGAAACAACGAATGGAAAAAGGAGAGGAAGAACTACAAAAACGTATCAATCAATTATTAAAACGCGTGGATATTCCTTCGAAGTCCGATTTAGAGGCATTGAACCAAAAAATTTCTAATCTCTCGAAGAAAATCGATGAATTAAAAAAAGATCAAAAATAATCATCTTACCGACTGCTTTTTGAAAAAAATTCATGATCCTGATTAAACGATATTCAAATCGTAAGTTATATAACACCACCGTAAAAAAATATATTACCCTGGATGAATTAGCTAATTTAATTCGTAATGGTGCTGATATCCAAGTCATCGATAATGATAGCGGCGAAGACTTAACTTCGATCACATTAACCCAGATTATTTTAGAAACTGAAAAAAAACATCAAAGCGGATTACCTAATTCAATTTTCGCTGAAATCATAAAATCACGTGCAGATGAAATAAAAGCGCTGCATGAATTTTTTTCCCCTTCTCCGAATATATTCCAGGTAATTAGTGAACAAATGGCGCGTCACATTCCTTCGAAACAAGATCTAGAAGCTCTCTCATCTCAAATCGACGAACTATCAGAAAAAATAGATAATTTACTGAATAATGAACAACCGAAATAAATACTGCCCCTATCTTGGCAGAGTAGTTACCCCATTTATAAAAAAAGGGGGCTGTCCTAAAAGTAGGCTGTCACCCTGAGCGAAGCGAAGGGTCTATTCATTACATAAAAGGGAT
>JAAZNS010000097.1 GCA_012798185.1 Chloroflexota bacterium
CAATTCATGCCCTTTTTCAACGATTTCGCCTGTTTCAGGGTCTACGCCTCCGAAAAATGAAATCTTCATTTTAGACTGGAGGGCTTGCCCTTCGGCAACTCCGGAAAATATTGTTCTGCCTCTAAGCACTTTATTTGATCTCATTCGTTCAATGCCTCAAAGACGACATCATCGAAGGGTTTAAACACCGTGGAAAATCGGTGCTTTCCGCGAGCGTAAAAACATGCTTTGGCGCTGTCAGTAGCCAAAACATGAAATCGATCTGTTATCGGTGCAACTACACAGCATGTATCAGCAGCAATCTTGGCTCCGCTGGCTTCGATAATCTTTGTATACCCTGCTAAATCAGCCAATTGTTTCACCTGACGGGAGGTCGTGATCCAAAATTCTTTTTTGACTTGCTTTCCATCCAACAATTGCGCAATTCGAGAGATTTCCCGGATGGACAGGTGAGGACATCCCAGGCTGATAAAATCAATCTGAGGAGATCCGGCATTGTTTAATGATTCAATGGCTGATTCAACGTCTCTGGAAGTTACCGTCATGCATGGTTTTGGGGGTTTAAATAGGCTTGCCTCTGGAGTAATTCCTTCCATGTAAAATAAGGCGCATCCGCCATAGGTTGCCAGGCTGGCGCAGAATGATTTTAGCGCTTCTCCTGATGCGTGAGAAATTCCTTTAATATAGGGGATGAGATTGCCCGGGATAGATTCTAGTTTTTCACCTATTGCTTTTCCTAACCCGCCAAACCAGTGGGAGGTATTAATATCTATTCGGTGCTGATTGATTTCGAGACTTATAGTGATGCCGGGACGACGATTCTTTGAGAGGTGCATGCCAAAACAAGCTGTCCTTCCGGTGAGAGCAGCAGCCAGTGCCGCCGGTCCGCCTTCCCGGTTTGTGCGTGCTCCGATTACTGAATTGGCATAACAAACCGCACTACTTTCTGCCCAGGCAATGTGCTGCCCAAATAGGGGTAAATTCCCGCTGTAATAGGGTGTACAAGTGCAGGTGGGAATGATTCCAATACGTTTGAAGGTATCAATGACTTTCATCTGCTGTTGTGCAAAATTGAGGTCAATATCCAATGCCTGCCAATTCTCGATATCCATACCGGCAGGGTTTAGGGTAGTCAACACCCTGGTCGTTGCGCCCCCTGCCAGCATATCTTCCAAAAATTGAAGCCCTGCTTCTCCTAGATTATCGTAGCTGACGCCCGCTACTTGGACTGATGAAACTGGGATCAAGCACTCTGCATCATAAATAGTCCCCAAAGCAACCAATATCTGCATGGCTTTCTGAACAGCTTTGCCCGAATACCCGTCCAGCATGACTTTTTCTTCGTCAGTTAAACGCATAGGGCTACAATCCAAATTGTTTCAGGTCAATATCTGGGTAAGGGTGTTTTTTGTAGTTTTTTCCCTTTGAATAAAGCGGTTTGGTCAAGTCGAAACCAATCTTGGTGGTAAAGTGGGTATCGGGTTCGGCGCTGGGGTCCAGGCTTGAACCCTGCTCCTTTTGTTTAATAACCATATCCCGGTCGCCTTGGAAACGGGTTGCCATTGCCCATTCCACTTCCAGCGGATTATAAATATCGATATCTTCATCTACCACGAAAACATGTTTACAAGAGCGGTGACTGGCAAAAGCAGCTTCGATTGCGCGCCTGCCATCTTCTTCGCTTTGTTTATTGATTTTAACAATCGTATGCAGCCAGGAGCATCCCCCGGGATTGACATATACATCCAGGCATTTCACCACTTCATTGACTTTTTTGAAAATAATGGGTTCACGCGGCATACCCATAAGCAGTTTATGTTCCAGTCCACCGGGGAGAAGCGCCTGCCAGATGGCGTCTTTACGGTGGGTGATAGTTTTCACAACAAAAACCGGTTCCTGACGGATGATATCCTGTGTTTCGGTTAAGTCGATAAAAGGTCCCTCGACATGCTTTCGATCAAGATATACAGTGCCTTCCAAAACAAACTCACTCTCAGCAGGGACGAAAACATCGACTGATTTCGCGTGTACAAGCTGCAGTGGTTCCATCGCATTGGCGATTTCCAATTCGTTCACCCCGATATCCACCGATATCGCAGCAGCCACCAAGACATTCAACGCATTGCCGATGCATACGGCAATATCTAATTTTTTTTGATCCTGGAGATAAGCATCGAAATGGCGGGAGCGGACAATACGCATCGACATCTCATTTTTCGAGAATTGCATGCAGCGATGAAAATCCAAGTTTTGCCCATATTTGGGATGATGGCTGATTACCACACCGGCTGTAATATAATTCCCTCCGTCATCCTGGCAGTGTTTCAAAATGGGCAGCAAGTCAAGATCGGGCTGATTATAGATAACTTGCTGGCATGGGGCATCGCTGACGATTTGGCACGGTGAGCGATTTTCGATAGCGTCGATTAAAAATGGGATGATTTGGGCAGGTTTAATACCGAAATTCTGGGCAAATTCTTTTTTACCGCAATAAAGATTCCCCGCGACTTTAAAAGTCGATTCTTTTATTTCTTTGAAGCGAACAGGTTTTGGTTCCAATTTTTTTAAAATCCCTGCAGCTTCATACACTTTTGAGACTGGGTTTTTTATGCAAATAATATCCTGGCGTTCTTCCAGCCATTTAATATATTCCCTGAAATTCATTTTTCCTCGAATATTTTATATTGATTATGCATAGAAATGCAGATAACAAATTTTACCCGAATAACGCTTTTCTTAAGAGTC
>JAAZNS010000098.1 GCA_012798185.1 Chloroflexota bacterium
CAAGCATTCGAGGAGAAGATCTACCCAACTAATCGTGAATTCTTTGGGAGCGAATGGACACCTGGAGTGGATAACGATCCGCATATATATATCCTGTATGCACGGAATCTGGGCAGTCAAGTTGCGGGCTACTTTCCTACCACTGATGAATATACCCCCATGTTGGATGAATATGCAAATGCACACGAAATGTTTGTATTCAACGCCGATAGTGTATCTCTGGGCGAGGAATATGTTTATGCCACTCTGGCGCATGAATTTCAACATATGATCCATTGGTATGGCGACCGCAACGAAACTGCCTGGATGAATGAGGGCTTTTCTGATCTGGCTTCTTTCTTAAATGGTTATGATGTCGGCGGGCACGATTTGTTATATATTTGGAATCCCGATTTACAACTTAATGATTGGCCCAACGACCAAAATGCCACCGGGCCTCATTATGGTGCTGCATTTCTTTTTATGGCGTATTTTTTAGATCGTTTTGGGGATGATGCAACCAAGGCGCTGGTTGCTGATCAGGCTAATGGGCTGGTAAGCATTGATGGTGTATTACAAAATATAGGGGCTACCGACTCCAATACTGGCAACGCTATAACCGCTGATGATGTTGTGATCGATTGGATGATCACGAATTACCTGCTTGATGGGAAAGTAGGCGATGGGAGGTTTGTTTATCATAATTATCCCAATGCCTCGAAAGCCGATGAAACCGAAACGATCAACGAATGCTCACAGGGCGTGCAATCCAGAAGTGTAAATCAATATGGCGCCGATTATATCCGTATCACTTGTAAAGGAGACTATACGCTGCACTTCCAGGGCTCTTTGCAGGTAGGCGTGTTGCCTGTGGATCCTCATTCGGGTTCCTACGTTTTTTGGTCGAATAAAGGCGATGAATCAGACATGACCTTGACCCATACATTTGATTTCACTGAGCTAAATAGCCCTATTTCACTAACCTATTGGGCATGGTATGACCTGGAAAAAGATTTCGATTACCTGTATTTAGAAGCCTCGACGGATGGAAAAAGCTGGCAGATTTTACATACCCCTTCGGGCACGGCAGAGAACCCAACAGGAGCAAATTATGGCTGGGGGTATAACGGAATCAGCGGTTCTGGGGAACAAGCCCGCTGGATTGAGGAGAAAGTTGACCTATCGCAGTTTGCCGGCCAACAAGTTCAGCTGCGGTTTGAATACATTACAGATGCTGTGGTTAATGGCGAAGGTTTTTTACTGGATGATATTGCTATTCCGGAGATTGGTTATCGCGCTGATTTCGAAGAAAATGATGGAGGTTGGGAAAACTCCGGATTTGTGCGCATCCAAAATTCGCTTCCGCAAACCTTCCGCTTGGCGTTGATCAACAAAGGGAAGAAAACAGAAGTGAGCTACATTCCCTTAAAGGAAGGAAATTATGCCGAAATTCCAATAAGCATCGGCGGTGAAATTAAAGAAGTAACCTTGGTGGTTACCGGCGTTTCACGGTATACCAGGCAACTGGCGGGTTATCAATTCGATTTCAGCCAGCAGCAATGATTTTTCAGAAAGGCAGGAACTCTACGCTTTTGGGGAACGCAATGCTGCCAGCTGTTCTTCCAGTTCAGCCCGGCGTGCGGCAGCGGCATCCATTACATCTTGCCGAAAATGGCTGACGCGTTCTTTCAACTGAAGCCGCAAGCTTTCCCCAGATTCGGGTGCAAATATCAGCGCCAATGTTGCACCAACCAAAGCGCCCATTAACATCCCTGATAATAAGCTAAAAAACCGCCGCATGTCTGCCTCCTGATTGTTTCGTGATACCCATCTGGAATAATGGATTATTAATAATATTTATGTCACTGCTCAGCCAGCTTGCGTGAGAATTTTCCCACCATAGTCTAAGCAGTACCATGGTTTTTCTTTCGGCTATTATAATTGTAAATACCAGATATAAGCATGTCTTTCTTCTTGATAAATGGTTATGATATCTTCTGATGTGCCTTTAATAGACCTACACCGCCACCTGGATGGCAGCATCCGCCTGGAAACAATTCTGGAAGTAAGCCGCCAATACAATTTACCCCTGCCGGCCTGGGATATTGAGACTTTGCGCCCTTTCATCCAGGTTACTGATCCTCAGCCGGGTGTGATGGCTTTTATCGAAAAATTCAAGTGGATGGTAGGTATTCTGGTGGACTATGATGTTTGCCGCAGAGTAGCTTATGAGAATGTGTTGGATGCCCAGGCAGAATGCATTGATTATATCGAATTGCGTTTTAGCCCTTGGTTTATGGCTGAACCTCACCATTTAGATCCAGAAGGAGTGGTTGAAGCGGTAGTGGATGGTGTAGAAAGTGCCAAGCGTGAGACATCCATGGAAGTGCAGCTAATCGGTATTCTCAGCCGTACCTATGGACCTGAAAACGCCCGCTTGGAGCTGAATGCATTATTAAGTCAGCGGGATCATATTGTGGCGCTTGATCTGGCGGGTGATGAAGCGAATTTCCCCGGCGATTTATTTCTTGAGCATTTGAAAATTGCCAGGGATAATGGATGGCAAATCACTGTTCACGCGGGTGAATCGGCGGGAGCGCAAAGCGTATGGCAGGCATTGCTGGAATTGGGTGCTTCCAGGATTGGTCATGCGGTTCACGCGGTAGAAGACCCGGCATTAATGGATTATTTGGCAAAACAAAGGATTGGCATTGAATGCAACTTGACCAGTAATGTTCAAACCAGCACGGTAAAAAATTATCCCAGCCACCCTATTAAACAATTTTTAGAACATGGTATTCTGGCAACGATCAATACTGACGATCCCGGAATCAGTGGCATTGATCTGGCTTATGAATATGAAGTGGCTGCTTCGGCTGTTGGTTTGAGCGAACTTCAAATACGGCAGGCGCAAATCAACGCTTTGGAAGTATCATTTTTAACCTCCGAAGCCAAAGAAGCCCTAATCTTAAGGAAAAATCGACTATGATCATTCTCTCGGTAGGAATGCCGCGCGCTGGTTCCGGCTGGTATTACAACTTAACCCATGACCTAATCACTGCCGCAGGGGGGCAGGATGCTCGACAAATTCGCCAGAATTACCGTCTTCAGGGCATCCTCACAGAAGTTAATTGCAATATCGGCGTGTTATCTGCGCGCAGGTTATTCGCTGTGCTCGTTCCTTCTATATTGGGGAATACTTTTGTCATCAAGGCGCATGCCGCACCGACATCATTTGGAATGTTACTTATCCGCCTGGGTTGGATGAGGGCGGCATATATCTATCGTGACCCGCGGGATGCATTGCTCTCTGCCTGGGAGAACGGACAGCGGGCGGGGGAGAGGGGGGCGCCTAATGCGTTTTCACACCTCACTGATTTCCAGACCGCTAAGAATTTCATGAATCATTATGTTGCCATCTCAGAAGCCTGGCTGAATGTCTCATCCGTGTTGCACACCAAGTATGAAGATTTGCTAACCGATTACGATACAGAAGTAGATCATCTAATGGAATTTTTACGTGTCGATAATCAGAATCAGGCAATGCTGAAAGTGGTGGAAAAATATCGTCCTGAACAAGCGCGCGCCGAGCAAAAAGGAATCCATTTCAGCAAGGGGAAGATTGGGCGTTTCCGGCAGAAATTAACGAACGAGCAACAGGCGCAATTGGTTGATGCTTTTGGCGATTATTTGCAAAAGCGGGGTTATGAGCTGTGAGATATTTTTGGATGGTGGCTTTGGCTATGGGCGAAAAGCCTCGCATATACCTCGAATTCGTAAACTCACTCAAACTTACTGGAAGGTAACAGTTTGAGTTAAAATACGCCCTATTGTGGCGTTGATACCTATTCCGGTAAGAAATTAAATTTATATACACAAAATAGAAACTATAAATAACAAAGGCAGACTATGATAACAAATATCGAAGAGACAAAGAAAGAGAACACTGAAGACGTCCGCGCTTCGTTGATGGCAATATTAGAGAAACAGCGCGCGTCCTACCTGGTTTCCAGTGGTGCAACAGCAGAAGAAAGAATTGATCGGCTTAATCGCGGTGTAGCAATGATCAAAAAATACGAAAACGATCTGGTAAAAGCACTTGCCGCGGATTATGGTCACCGCTCTGCTGGGCAAACGAAGGTGATTGAAATTTATCCCGTAATTTCTGCCTTCAAGCATGCTGCCAAACATGTGCGTAAATGGATGAAACCAGAAAGGAAGCACTTGCCATTTTCAATGGCAATTTCGGGAGCAAAAGCGTGGATATTTTGGCAGCCCAAGGGTGTGGTAGGCGTGATCAGTCCCTGGAATTATCCTGTCAACCTGACATTTATTCCGGTTGCTTGTCTTCTCTCGGCTGGCAACCGGGCGATGATAAAACCATCCCGCTTCACACCGCGTACATCGGCTTTATTCGGTGAAATGATTCCCCAATATTATGATGAGACCGAGCTGGCGTGTGTGGCGCCCACATCAGAGATCAGCCGCATTTTTAGCGAATTGCCCTTTAACCATTTAATTTTTACCGGCTCGATTGCAGTCGGTTCGCAGGTAATGCGGGCTGCTGCAGAACACTTGGTGCCGGTGACTCTTGAGCTGGGAGGCAAATCGCCGGTGATCATTGGGAAAAGCGCCATCCTGGAACAGGCGGTATGGCGTACATTATCCGGTAAATTGCCCAATTCGGGACAGACATGCATTTCACCAGATTATGTTTTTGTGCCCGAAGAATCCATTGATCAGTTTGTTGA
>JAAZNS010000099.1 GCA_012798185.1 Chloroflexota bacterium
ATCCGTTATTAATGCCAGCTCGGTTTCATTCAATATCAGGCTGTTCGTTCGCGATAATAAGGAATATGGTAATTTACGCCCGGGAGCAGAATTGAGGACGACATGCGTTTTATTTTGGCATGCCAAATTAATCGCACATTCGACAGTTTCCAAAGGAATTTCAAGTTGAATTATCAATAAACTTGCGTTTTTAAATGCCGCGGCAGCTGCTTCGATATCTTGAGCTGAAAGCTGCATATTTGCCCCCCCAACAACAGCAATCATATTCTGACCCGTGTCTTCAACCAATATCATTGCCATCCCTGTTGTCGTGAGCGGATCGATAATTATTCGTGAGGCATCGACGCCGTTTTTAATCAGATTCTCTCTCGCAGACCTTCCGAAATCGTCACTGCCGGTCTTACCGATCATACATACATTGGCGCCGCAGCGCGCTGCTGCTATTGCTTGGTTGGCTCCTTTTCCGCCAAAGAATGTTCGATACTCTTTTCCCGAAATGGTCTCACCCGGTTGAGGAAGCCGGCTGGTGCGTATAACATGATCAATGTTTATGCTGCCCACAACAAGGATATTTTGAGTCATTATCCCTCCACCACGATTTTCAAAATAATATTTACCCAAGCTTTGATATGGAAGAAAATTCACATTTGTTATTTAAACGTTTACGTCTCTGTTCATTATTTTAAACTGCCTTCAATCATCAGTCAATGAATATCAACGAGATGATTCTTGGCGACCGGGTTTTTCCACGATATCAAATAAGAACCATTGTTTTTATGATTTATTCATCCAATACAAAACGGAAGGTTGCAATGTATATTTAAATAAATATTCCCCTCAGGAAAATGAAAAGGCGTTTTTTTAACAGGCTCATGCTATTTATTGACAGATTCTATCATCTGTGTAAAAATCGGGAAAATGAAATATATCCTTCGAATGGCAACAAGAAATATTATTTATATGGGGAAACAAGGATTTAGTGGTGTGATCGGAACAGGAATTATCGAAGGCTAAATAACTTCTTTACCTGGAAAGGAGGGTCACGTTTCGAAAACATTTGGTACACGGTTTTATCTTTTCTTGTATGTCCTTTAGTCTGTTTAGATTCCTATTGAAATTTATGCCATTAACGCCGCAGCGCAATGGAGGCTGTTTTTTTTAACCGATTTTCAATCCCGGAATGTAAACACACATGGTTTTCAGGAGGTCTGATACTCTATGAAGTTAGATTGGACACCGCCGCCGGATTGGATGCGTATAAAAACCATCGACGTCCATACTGCAGGAGAACCACTAAGGGTCATTACAGAAGGATTTCCCCCTCTTCCCAAGGGAACAATCCTGGAAAAACGACGATACATAAAAGAAAACCTGGATTACCTGCGCACAGCCTTAATGTGGGAACCGCGCGGTCATGCTGATATGTATGGTGCCCTGATCACTGAACCAGTTTCAGAAGGAAGTGATATTGGGGTAATATTCATGCATAACGAAGGCTACAGTACCATGTGCGGACATGGCATAATCGGATTAGCGATGACGCTGCTGGAAACGGGGCTGCTTCCAAAAGCGGGAGATAATCCGGTGATCAAGATGGACACTCCCGCGGGTCTGGTTACTGCTACGGCGCACCGGGTAGGCGGTCATGTCAAAGAGGTATCATTCCTAAATGTGCCTTCGTTCGTTTACCTAAGCGATCAGAAGGTAAATGTCCCCGACATGGGGCAGGTTCGCTGCGATATAGCTTTTGGGGGAGCGTTCTATGCTTTCGTACAAGCAGAAGAAGTTGGGCTTGGACTTGAAGCGGAGGACTTCCGTTCTCTCATCGACAAGGGTATGCGCATCAAGCATGCCGTGATGGATACCACACCAATCCGACATCCATTCGAAGAAGATCTCAGTTTCCTTTACGGCACGATATTTGTGGGTAAAGCATTGAAAGCCGGTCATCATAGCCGAAATGTATGCATTTTCGCCGATGGTGAAGTGGATCGATCTCCCACCGGCACCGGTGTAAGTGCCAGGGTAGCTATTCATTACACAAAAAATGAACTTGCTCTCAATCAATCCATCACTGTCGAAAGTATTATCGGCACCACCTTCACTGGGAAAGTGGCGTCAACGATAAATTTTGGGCAATACCAGGCTGTCATTCCGGAAGTATCGGGCAGCGCTAATATTGTGGGTCTTTGTGAATGGCTCATCGACCCGCAAGATCCATTGCGGCATGGTTTTATACTGCGCTGATTGTGTTGAAATATGAGGAAGATCATCTCATATCCACCATATTTTCAAAAAAGGAGTAGATTATGAAGAGAGTTTCAACATTTTCGCTTATTTTTATGCTGGTTCTATCCTTTCTGCTAGCATCCTGTCAGCAGAAACCGGCTGAACCCACAACCATTCAAATCGGTTTGCAAGCACCCCTCACCGGAGATTTTGCATCCGAAGGTCAGTGGGCTAAGCAATGTGTTGAAGTGGCTGCAGACCTGATTAATAAAAAGGGCGGTGTATTGGGGAAACAAATTGAAATTGTTGTAGCCGATGATGCTTCCAACCCAAAAGACAGCGCATTGGCAGCTCAAAAACTTATTTCACAAGGGCTGAAAGAAGTCATCGCTTCCTATGGGTCTTCAGTGACCGCACCGGCTGCCGACCTCTACGATGCGAATAAAGTCGTCTCGGTAGGCTATGGCTGCACTGCTGTGCGCCTGACCATGGAAAAGCAGCGACCTTACTTCTTCCGCACCGCTGGCAGGGACGATACCCAATCGGAGTTCTTCGCCAAATTCGTTGTCGATACATTGAAAGCCAAGCGGGTTGCCATTATGCATGACAACCAGGACTATGGTCGAGGTGTGGCTGAAGATGCCAAAAAATTCCTGCAGCCATCCATCGATTCAGGCGCAGTAGAGCTGGTTTACTATGATGCGATAACCCCCGGAGAGAGTGACTATTCGGCAGTTGTAAGCCAAATCAAAGAACTCAACCCCGATGTTTGGTTCTTTACTGCTTATTATCCTGAAGCAGCACTGCTGCTCAAGCAAGCCCGCGAGGCTGGTTACACCGGCTTA
>JAAZNS010000100.1 GCA_012798185.1 Chloroflexota bacterium
AAGGGTGCCTTGTTCCCAAGACATTTGTGTGGAACGCAGTGTTACACCATTCCTATATTGCTCATTTAATAATTCTTGAAAATTCGAGCGGTTGCTCTTGTACCCATTCGTATTGACATTAGCCAGGTTATGGCTCACCATATCTAAATCGAGTAATTGGGTAAGCATACCGCTTCTAGACACAGCTAAAATGTGATTGATTGACGATACCATGTTTCTTATCCTATCCTAGGTATATTTTCCAAGAGTGCTTATTGTTTTCGATAGTAATTCATCCTGGTTTTGAACCATCGATTGAGCCGCTTCATAGGCACGCGCCACGGCTACCATTTGGGTCATCAGATCGGCTGAATTGGCATTGGACATTTCCAGGTATCCCTGTTCAATTGTGCCGATTTCCTCGCCGGTTGGGGCGCCGCTGGCAGAAAAGGTATTCGCGGCATCTCGGGTAAGCTCGGTTTCTGGATTCTCGAATGAGGCTAAGCCGATTTTGCCAGCCTCTACGCCATCGACCAGAATTGTGCCGTCATTTGAAACGGTTACTTCACCATCGGCAAGATTGATCTCTGAACCAGATTCGTCTAAAACTTTATATCAATCGATCGTCACCAGGTTTCCATCGAGATCGCGGGCAAATCGTCCGTCTCTGGTATATCTTTCGCCGTTTGGGGTCATCACTCGGAAAAAGCCTGCTCCCTGGATGGCAAAGTCCAGCTCTTCTCCTGTTTCACGTAAACCGCCCTGGGAGAAATCTGTTGTTTCCGGAATTGTTTCAACGCCCAAACCTAAATTGCCGACATACTTATTATTTGCAGCACCGTTTAAATCTCCAGGAGGGAAAATGGCTGCGGTTTCAATGAAATCATCCATTGAGATCATGATTTGTTTGAAGCCGGGCGTGTTCAAGTTGGCAATATTATGAGATAGTGTAGACTGCCTGGTGAGATTTGCCAACATTGCTGATGCTGCGGCATATAATCCTTTAATCATGGTTATTCCTCCTTTCCTATGGCTGTGTTTTGCTTAGGATTGGTCAAGCTGATGAACATTTGAACCTCGTCTCTAGTCATACCCATTTGCCGGGATATATCAAGAATGGACATACCTCCCTGTACCATTGCGGTGATGATGTGATTGCGGTCGGTGGACGAGGCTGAGAATATTTGTGATGCTGGGTTAGCAGGCTGTGGGTTATTGGTTTGCACCAGGGATAACAGGGTTTTGAAATCACTTTGCGCTAAAATTTCAGAACTCGGTTCAGCTTTTTGAGGTGCCAAAGCGGACTGTGTATGCTGGGTTTGCGTTGCGCTGCTAACCAACGATTGCAGGTTATCTGCGACAGGGGTTAAATGATTTGCCTGTTCGGTTTGTCCGCGCAGCTGGGCAGTTTCTTTTGCCAGCTGCAGTAATTTCAAAGTGTCATTGAGTAGATTATCAGAAATAATGGTCATAAGTTCTACCCTCCAGCTGGAGCAGCAGATCGTTTCGCTGTATACGATCGGGAAATGTTTTTATCGGGGTTAACGATCTGTTTTTCATCTGTTGACAATTTATGAGTCTTACTCTCCAGAATGCCTCGCAGCGTCATAACGATGCGGGCGTGAAGCTGACAAACGCGCGATTCGGAGACATCGAGCACCGCACCAATTTCTTTGAATGTCAAATTTTCATAATAATAAAGCGATAATACTAATTGTTCACGTTCGGGTAATGATTGAATAGCGTCGATTAGAATGGTTTTCATTTCCTCTTCTTCAAAAATCGAAGAGGGTTCTGCCTGATTTTCATCGGATATCAATTCGTGTAAAGATACGATATCATCACCTTCTGTAGTCATTGTTGTATCTAGCGAAACAAACACATGACTGCTATCCACCAGAATTTGCCGCAGCTTCTCGATATCCAAATTCATATACACTGCCAGTTCTTCATCAGTTGGCGGGCGCTCATATTTTTCCCAAAGCTGCGAGATTGCTTCTTGAACCATTCGTGATTTTTGACGGGCGCCGCGCGACAGCCAATCGTGTAATCGAAGATAATCGATGATATTGCCTCGAATGCGTAATGTAGCGTAGGTGCTAAATTGAGTCTTATAACCAGGATCGTAGCGGTCTACGGCTTCGATTAAACCTAATAAACCCTGACTGGCAGCATCTTCGTAATCCTGACCGAGGGACTGAGATAATCCAAGACGACCAAGCACATAATGCACCAAGGGCACATACCGTAGGATGAGTTCTTCTCTCAATCCCGGGTCATGTGTGGCGACGTATTGTGAGATTAATTCTGTGTCGTCTCGTTTCGTGTCCATTATTTACTCAAATATTTTTTTCAACTGTGCTTGCTTCACTTCCATTTTCAGAGGTTTTGGCTTTTAGTTTGTTTACTTTAATAAGTACGCCAGCTAGCGATTCTTTGACCATGATCCAATTGATCAACCATAGTGTTATGCCAATGGCCAACATTGCCAGGCTGGCTCGAATTGCAGCACTAAATACGGTTGCCCCTGATATTACGGAAATCACTGAGGTCAAAACACCAATAAGAATTATGATCAACTTTGATATCGAAAATGACACATCGAATAACACCGGTAAAGAACCGGATGAAGGGCTTTTCCGAGGCGCTTTTTCAGTTTTTTGTGGTTCAGATTTTTTTTCTTTCTTGCTCATTTGATGATCCTTTCACCTAAAACCAATCCAGCGCATTTTTTTGCATCTACGGTGATTAAGTTATCTAAAATTTGTCTTCCAAAAGTGAAATACGCCAAAGGCGCTTGAGTGTGCCAGGCTAAATTAAGCATATCGCCGTAATAATTGGTCTCGTCCAGCTTGGTAACGATAAACCCGGCGACATCGAATGGGCTATAAGCTACCCATGCCTGGCGCAGATCTTTCTCTTTGGCTGTTGCTGAGGCGGTCAGGTAAACAACTTTTTGGCGTAGTGTGGTGAGATAAGAGCCTAATTCCACGATTTCGCTTTCCTGGAAAGGGCTGCTGCCTGGTGTATCTAGCATAATCACCTCGGCTTGTTGTTCATTCTGAATTGCCTGTTCGATATCCTGTGGTGTGTATGCCTGGTACAGCGGGATTTTTAAAGATTGGGTATATGTTTGGGCGAGGGATATTGCCCCGGTGCGGATGGTATCAGCATTTATCCAAGCCACATTTTTCCCCAGTGTTTTTATGTAATGCGCTGCCAGTTTGGCGAGTGTGCTGGTTTTTCCAGAGCCGCTGAAACCAATCACGCAAACTACTACCTTATTATTTATAGAAGCATGGATTGCCGGGTCTTCTTTCATGGTGCGGATATAGGCTTCCATTTGCCGTTTAATATGATTGGCAACCCGCCCAGGATCCTCCAGGGCTGCGAAGCTTTGAGCATTACCGCAGGCTGTAATCAATTTGGAGACTAATTGTTTGTCTACGCCTTGATCGAGCAGACGATTTCTTGTATTGACCAATGCTTTAGGAATATCGGGTTCTTGCTGTTCTTTTCGGTCTTCCGGGGTAGAGATTTTTGCTTCTTTGGTTTCAAAATTCTGCAATTTGTTTCTTCGTATGGCAATGGAAGATCGCGGCCCGGTTAGATGCGCCAGGGCTATTTCCAGCTCTTCCCGAGAAATGGGTGAGGCTGTATTTTGTTTTCGCCGGTAATCTCTGGGCGATCGCGGTGATAATGGGAACTCTTGCCCGTCTTGATCGAATGGTGGTGCTTCGGCTACGCCGGTCTGGAGATCAGTATTCCGATTCTGGGCTGGAATGGCTAAAACCTCAACTTCTCGTTTTTTCCAGGTTTGCCATACCGGACCAGTAGGAATTTCTCTAACAGAGACAATCATAGCTTCTGATCCAAGTTCCTGCTGGATCATTTCAAGAGCAGATTGGGTATTGGGAGCGCGAAAAGTACGTGGTTTCATAGTGTTAATCCATACTAATCATTCCATGAGATTTAACCTTTGTACCTGTGCTTACTTCAGAAAAAGCCAGAACAACCAGGTTTGGCAGAGATTGTTCGACTAATCTTCTAAAGGCAAGTCGAATTTCGCGGGGGCATAATAATATTGGGTAATGCCCTGCCTGAGCGAGTTTTTCCATTTGTTCGCCGGTGCGCACAAGGAGTTGTTGGGCAAAACCGGCATCTAACTGAAAGCCAACACCCGATTCAGCTGGGATAAGGGCACTTTTTAACGTTTCTTCCAGCTGCGGTGCAATGGTGAATACATGTAAATAACCATCTTCATCCCGATATTGATTGGAAAGTGTGCGTGCCATGGTTTGGCGTACGGCTTCTGCCAGGACATTCGGATTCCTGGTAATCGGTGCGTGCGTGGCTAATACTTCCAGAATGCCGCCAAGATCACGGATGGGTACTCTCTCACGCAATAGATTACGCAAAATCGATTGAAGATCGCTCAAAGTCAATAGCTCGGGTATTACACCCTCTACTGCCGCGGGTGTTTTTCTTAATAATTGGTTGATCATCTCTTGCACCATCTGGCGGCTGAGTAAATCGGATGAATAGTTCCGCACCACTTCTGTTAAATGCGTGGCTAATACCGAAAGGGGAGTGACAACCGTGTAGCCCAGCAGTTCTGCTCTGCCTTTTTCTGCTTCGCCAATCCAAAAAGCGGGTAATCCAAACGCCGGCTCTGTGGTAGGTGTGCCGCGAATTTGTTCTTCCGTTGCCGAGGTGGGTATAGCGAGATAGCGGTCGATCATAATTTCGCCGCGGACAACTTCCTCCCGGCGGATTTTTATTCGGTAAGATTGGGGTGATAACCTCAGATTATCCCGTACACGAACAATTGGAAGCACCACTCCGAGCTCATTCATAATTTGACGCCGGATGCCGGTGATGCGCCTGAGTAAGTTGTCCGATTGACTTTCATCGATCAATGGGATTAATGCATAACCGATTTCGATTTCGATTGGATCGGTCACTACCATTTCCAACATATCTTGAGGTGTTTCCGGTTCAATGGCTGCTGGGATTTCAGGCTCTTCTGGGATAATAACTTTTCTTTGATTGCGCCAAGCAGTCGTTGCTCCAATTCCAAGAAGAGCAGCCACAACGATGAAGGGCAGCTTGGGTAAACCAGGCACCAAACCGATGGCAAGCATGATTACAGCACCTATGGTTAGTGCATTTATATTGGATAATTGTCCAATTAGGTCAGAACCCAGCGAAAGTTCTGAAGTAGAGCGGGTGACAATTAAACCCGATGCCGAAGAAACGATTAGAGCAGGGATTTGAATGGCTAAACCAGCTCCAACCGTTAGCAGCACATATCCTTGTAATGCATCCATGAAGGACATATTGCGTTGCACCATACCGATAATAAACCCGCCGATGATATTAACCAGCATAACCAGCACCGAGGCGATGGCATCGCCGCGGACAAACTTGCTGGCGCCGTCCATGGCTCCATAGAAGTCGGCTTCTGTTTCGATTTCCCGGCGACGCATCCGCGCCTGGTTCTCATCGATAATGCCGGCGTTTAGATCGGCATCGATAGAGAGTTGTTTTCCGGGCATGGCGTCCAAAGTGAAGCGTGCTGCCACCTCTGCGACACGCCCAGCGCCATTGGTAATCACTACGAATTGGATAACGGTCAGCATCAGAAAGATGACCACACCCACTACATAGTTGCCTCCAACGACAAGACTGCCAAATGTGGAGATAACATTGCCAGCATTCCCTTCGGTGAGGATGAGACGGCTGGCAGAAATATTCAAGCCAAGACGGAAAAGTGTAACTAATAAAAGCACTGATGGGAAAACTGAGAAGTCCATCGGACGGGCAATATACATCGATAAAAGTATTACACCGATGGATAATCCGAGATTCAACACAACAAACATATCGACGACCAGCGGCGGAAGAGGCACGATCATCATACCGATGATCACGATGAGAGCAAGAGCCATCACAACATCTTTGGAACGCAGAATGGTTTTTAAGCTAAAGGGTTGTAATGTTGTCGATGTGGTTGTCATTCAAAAAAGCCTTTCAAAGCCTTAATTAATTAAGAGACTGTAGCTGCAATCGGTTTTCTACCTCGCAGGGCATAAACACGGGCAAGGATTTCTGCCATGGTTACATACAGCTCTGGAGGGATCTCCTGATCGATATTGACCGTTTTATACAGTGCGTGAGCTAATGGGATATTTTGAATTACCGGAATATTGGAAGCCTGGGCAATTTTCACGATACGCTCGGCAATTAAGTAGGCACCTTTTGCCAATACTTTTGGCGCATTCATCGTATTTTGATCATACTTAATGGCAATTGCAAGATGGGTAGGGTTGGTGATGATCACGTCTGCTTTGTGGACATTTGCCATCATACGCATCCGTGCCATCCTTCGCTGCTGGCCTCGGATGCGATTTCTGATTACCGGGTCGCCTTCCCTTTGCTTTATTTCTTCTTTGACCTCTTCTTTGGTCATGCGGATATTTTTCATATAATGCCAGCGTTGGTAAGCGTAATCAGCAGCAGCTAAGATTAGATAAATCATTGCCACACGATAGGTGAGGGCAATTGCCGATTCTGCCCACCATGCCAGCCCAGATTGATAGTCGGTTTGGGCTAATCCCAGGATGCTGGTAATACGTGAGCGCAGAAAACTGTAGGCAACCCAGCCAATGACCAGCACTTTCAAAAATGCTTTAAAGAATTCGATGACACCCTGGATGGAAAAGATATTTTTTAGACCGTTGATTGGATTTAACCTGCTGAAATTAACGCCGATTTTCTTCTTTGCCCAATTGAACCGGGTTTGGATAAGGGTGATGCTAACTCCCGTTACCATAAAAAAGATCAAGATTGTTCCTACATCCGTCAGTAATCGAAAACCTTCGTTTGATATTAATTTCCATAACCATTCATTAAGTTCTGTACTTTGGGGTAATGTTTTAATAGCATTGGTGATCATTGTCTTTAAATCAGCGATCAATTTACTTCCCTGACCGGCAAACAGCCATGCACTCAACAGTAAAGCAATCGCTGCGTTTATCTCGTGGCTTTTGACAATATTTCCCTCTTGCCTGAGTTCGCTTATTCGTTTTCCGGTCGGTTGCTCAGTTTTTTCTGCCATACGGTCACGCCCCCAAAAGTTTAAGTGTGTATTCACCTATATGGGTGAATATATTATAGAGATTAGGTGCTAACATAATGATGGTGAGTGCTAATGCCACTAAACCAATACCGATTTTTAATGGGATGCCAAGAAAAAAAACGTGGACTTGAGGGGCAACTCGTGCTAATAGTCCAAGCGTAATATCAGTCAATAAAAGCGCACCGACCACGGGCAATGCCATTTGAACTCCGGCGGTGATAAATTGGGAAGCCATCCGCAGGTAATTCGTTAGAGAAAATTCCGGCAGCGGCGAATTAACTGGAATGATTGTAAAGGTGCGCTCTAATCCCAGTAAAAATAGATGATGCCCGTTTACAGCAAGAAAGACCAAAAAAGCTGTGATCAAAAACATTTGATCCATGGCTGTGCCGTTATCTTCCAATGCCGGATTTAAAATATTTGCTGAACTAAAACCGCTAACAATGCCCATCAGATTTCCTGTAATTTGTAATGCATTGAAAGTAAGCAATGCTGCAAATCCTGCTAAAGCTCCGATAATTACTTCTTTTGCCATGGCAAACCCGTACACAACGGCAGGCATGGCTTCAGAATATTCAGGTTGAGGTAATGTCGGGATGATGATCATGGTTAGCACCAGCCCAAACCCAATTTTGACGACATTTGGCACATTACGACCACCCAGCACCGGCACATATATGATGGCTGCCAGGATTCTGGATAAGGATAAAAAGAATAATTGCGCTTGAATGACAGAAACATCCACATTCTAAGCATACCCCTCTATGGGTTATCTTACAGTAAACTAGGTATGAAGCCGTTCTAAAGATTACGTAAAAAACCTGAATCTTGCGTTAAGTTTTTTGATAACTATCCGATAATGATTCCCCCTTGGTATCAAAATTATTAGATTAATCGTACTAATATATATAAAAAATTGTAATAATAATTACGTGATTTTTCCTTTACTCTGCCACTTTATCATCAATATAGCGTTGAATACGTTCGCAAAGCATATCTAAATTCAGCGGTTTTACTAGAAAATCGTTCACACCTTCATTAAGTACTTTTTGGACTACTTCCTTAAATCCAAGCGCAGTGATTACTATTATTTTGGTCTGTTCAAAAATCTTTTGGTCTTTCATCTGCTGGATTACTTGCAAGCCGTTCATCAGGGGCAGAAGAATATCTAAGACCATGATATCCGGTTGATCTTTTTTAAGGATGATTAATGCGTCCTCTCCGTTGGCAGCGGTAAGTAAAAGGATATTTGATTTAAATTTTCGATTTAATACTAATGATATTAAATCTCTTAATGCAGGGTCGTCTTCAACAAGTAGAATAACAGGTTTACTTCTCATGTTGTTTCTTCTTTTTTGGGTTATGCGGCAGGTTTTCTGGCGTCGTATACGAACATTGCATCGATTAACCTGTTCTGTAATGATTCAAGTAAATGTTCCTGAATATTAAGAATTTGCAGTGTATCGGGGTGAATAATTCTTCCCTCAAGTGCAAAATTTTGAGATGAAGAATTCTCTGCTGGCAGCAGGGCATTTGCCAGGTTTACAATAGCTGCCAGGCGTTTATACGGTTGACTTAACGAGGGGGCATGATGATAACGGATTGCATCCACCAGTTCTTCGGGAAATTGCCAATGTGATGTAATTAACCCTCCCACCGCTGCATGGTCAACGCCAAATAATTGCTGTTCCACCTGCCATAAGGTTAATTGGTTTGTTTGCATGATATTCACCATTTCGTTGTAATCGGCAAAGACATATTGGTCCAACACTAATTTGCCAATGTCATGCAGTAGCCCAGCCACATAAGCTTTTTCTGGGTCTGGGTATCGAATCGACCCAGCCAGCCAATGTGCAGCGCTGGCAACACTCACGGAATGGTTCCAAAGCTCTTTATCTCCTAACCGATAGCCGCTTAATCTTGAAGAGAGAGGGCCCGAGGCAACCGTGCTGATCACCAGAGATCTTACCTGTCTGAAGCCCAATCTCATTACAGCATCTTTGATTGAGGCACAAGACACTGCATATCCCAAAGCAGCCGAGTTGGCTACTCGCAAGGTATAGGCGGTTAAGGCTTGATCCAGGGCAATCAAATCGGCTAAAAACCCCGCAGTTGTGTTTGGTTCATCTAATGCCCGTAATATCCGATTCGTACTTGTGGGCAAAGGACGAAGGCGGGTTATGCTTCTCAGGATTTCGTTTAATCGTCTTGAATTAGCAGCATTCTTGTCCGGTAGTGTCATAAGAACTGTGATTATACATGAGATCTAATGAGGCATCGATGGAAGATTGGTAAAAACATTGGTTGTAAACGTCAATAGATGCTGAACCATCCATGATCCAAAAAATGCTAATACTAAACCAATGCCAATAATTTTGGGTATAAAAGTTAACGTGACCTCGTTTATTTGCGTTGCTGCCTGAATCATACTGATTAAACTGCCGATAAGCAGACTGACCAATAAAGCGGGTGCCACCAAGAGGATCGCGACTACGACTGCATTTTGAGCGAAACTGAGGATATAGGTTTCTGTCATATAACACCTCGCCTTATTTTATAAAACTCAAGGAAAGCGATTGCGCAATAAGATACCAGCCATCTACCATCACAAATAATAACAGTTTGAATGGGAGCGATATCATCGAAGGAGGTAACATCATCATGCCCATCGCTAATAAAATCGAAGATATAACCAAATCGATGATCAGGAAAGGAACATAGATAGCAAATCCCATAATGAAAGCCGTACGTAATTCGCTGATGATAAATGCTGGTAATAAAACTGTGGTCGGGATATCATCCAATGTTTCTGGCTGATCGCCATGATTCATACTGACGAATAATTCGAGATCTTTGGTACGAGTCTGTTTGAACATGAACTCTCGCACTGGTTCTGCAGCTTTTTTGAACGCAGTGGCTTGATCGATTTCACCCTCCATATATGGTTTTACTGCATCAGTGCTAATGGTTCCGTATACAGGCGACATAATGAAAAATGTCAGTATTAGTGATAACCCCACAAGGATCTGATTTGGGGGAATTTGTGTCGATCCAATTGCTGATCTTAGCAGCGAAAGAACAATCACAATGCGGGTGAATGAAGTTGTTAGAACCAGAATAGAGGGCGCCAGTGATAAAACGGTAAAAAGGATTAAAAGCTGAACACCAGTGCTGACTTGTTTTTGATCGCCGCCAGGATCCACCGTTAAAGTCACACCGGGTGCTGATACATTTGGATCACCAGCACAGCCCGAAAGCAATATCGCTGCGATGGCAATCAAAAAAATTAGGAGAAGGCGTTGTTTCTTGTTCATGAAAAATCATCGGGTGAGGTGATTAATGTTTATTCAAACTTTGCGAGAGGAGGCTGGCAAAGTTTTGAACCGGGTTTGCATTGTGGGCGAAGGCATCATCTGCTTCGGCTGGTATCGTCTGGATGAGAATATCGCTGTTCAGTTCTGTGAGACAGGTGATTGTTTGATCTGTTGAACCGATTAGTAAAAGTTTATCGCCGGCTTTAACCAAGTGCAGTGATTGGCGAGGATTTAGAAAAGCAGTCTCCACCACTGATAAGCATTTCTTTTGATTCCCTTGCTTCACACCCTGCCATCGCTTGAGTAGCTGCATAAAAATATAGATCAATAGAATAACCACGCCTAATTTCAGTGTGATATCGAAAAATAATCGGGTGGTAGATATCAGATTGCTCCCTGGCATGTTGCTAGGTGCTGAGTTGGTATCGTTTGAATTGATTAGGAAACCAAAAGCGGCAAAAATGGCAAATATGATCATGATGATGACCCAAATCCATCTGGGTAGCTTATTGGTATGGAAAAGGGCTTGCAGCCGCTCGGAGAATTTACTAACCATTAAACCTCTCCGGTATCCTGAGCATTAGAAATCAGTTCAGTGATCCTGACGCCGAATTTATCGTCCACTACCACCACTTCTCCTTTTGCCAATAACCGGTCATTGACATAAATATCCACTGCATCTCCAGCAATGCGGTTCAATTCAACGACTGCACCTTTTTGCAAATCGAGCACCTGTCTTACCGTCAATTTTGTTGATCCCAATTCCACACTTAATTGCAAATTAACATCCATTAACATATCCAGAGAAGGCGTGCCGTTCTCCTTTTTTTCTGCAGATGGTGGCTGGGGGGTATGCTTTACTGGCGCTTCAGCAGGCGGAGGCGCAGCAGGAGCTGTTTGATTTTCAATTTCTATAGATGGTGCATTTTGATCGGTCATAGGGCTAACCTCACTGGTTAGGGTAAAAATTCCTGCCCAGAGTGAATTTCTTGAGTTATCTGAGCAGCAAAGTGATTGCCGACTTTTCCAATTTTTGCGGCATAACAAATACGGTTGGAAATTTGAACCGGCACTTCAGAGTGAACAGACGCATCCAGCGTAATAACGTCTCCGGGTTTTAATTTAGAAATGAACCCCAGGGAAACTTTAGTTGAACCAAGAAATACTCTAACGGGCAAGCTGACTTCCGTTAGTTTATTCGCTAGGTATTGACGCGATGCATAGTCTGTAAGGCGTTCTTTTCTTCCTGTGAAGAAAATATGCGGCTTCAATACACTGGCGATTGGCTTTAGCAGGTTAAAGGGAATATAGATATTCATATTTCCAGTAACGCCCTGTAAAGTCATCTCCAAGGTGATCAGCATCATTCTTTCGTTGCCCATCACCATCTGTACCCAGTGCTGATTGACTGTGCTGTCTTCTAAATTGGGTTCGATGGCAACTACTTTACTCCAAGAGGCTTTTATATCAT
>JAAZNS010000101.1 GCA_012798185.1 Chloroflexota bacterium
CAACAGCAGTATAAAAATCCATATCCATGCTTACACGGTGGGTGGAAATGGCATGCGCAACCTGGCAGGCGGCATCGATATTAAGTTCCGGTTTTTCAGCCAGCATGCGACCGAAAAGAGCAATATCGGGGGCGCCGGTGCGATCTTTAATTGTTTTAAAAAATTCTTTAGCCAATGTTTCAATGAGGGGGCTTTTGCCGTCTTTTAAATCATTGTTAATTGCCTCCCAATTTTCGAGTAAGCGATCGGTTATTGACATAACCTCATTTTTACTCAGATAGATTAATACGCTGGTATGATTTTTATCCATCTTACTATATTGAACAGAAAAAGCATCAGCAATTGCTTGCGACTGGGTTTCATCCTTGCCTTTATTGACTAATGCTTCTGCTAGCAAGCGGTTCATCCAACGAGTACGAATACCAAGATCGACCGATGTCGTTTCACTGAAAATTTTCTCATTGCGGATAGCCCTCTTGATGCATTGGGAAGATATTCGCGCCCGGCGAACGCCGCCAAATTCTGTATCTTTAGGGTTACCGGTATCGTCGCGGTTGAGGTTGGAGGGGGCGAAATTTTGAAGCATATGGATTTCGATGAACATGGTGAAATTCCTTTCTTTATTTTTTTAAGAGTAATATATTATTCTTGTGTTTCTATTTTGGTTTGGGCTCGACCCCAAAAGGCACTTGCCCATTTTTTTTGAACGCGATGATCTTCATCATCCCAATTTTGAATATCCCAAAAGAGTTGATTCCAGTTAATTGGGATATCTTTAGATTTTAGGAAGCTAATGGTTTGACGAAGGTAATTTGGCAAATCTTCTGAATGTGCAGCTAAAAGGACGGTAAAACGCCGTTCCAGGGCATCTTCTCCACCTTCGGACCGGGTTTGAGCCATGTGAGTGCCTACATTTCCTTCAGATGTTGACAGAGGATGCATCGCGAATAGTGATGCAATCAGGTAATAGGCAGCTTCTTGAGACCGGCTGCGAGTTTGAGGTAAGTATGGCTCTACATAGCGGAACATTTCAGCAGCAGCGCCGGGAGGCTGACCTAAACCGCGCCGTAAAGAAGCTAATGCACCGCGATCATCTTTCATAATTAATTCTTGCAGGTGGGCAATAAAGGGATGGATAGTTAGATTTGTCATAGACATATCTCCTTATTTATTTTTGAATACGTTAGGTAAATAGTTGTTTAGCGGCGTATTTTTTCACTCCTTGGGGATAAATTCCTTTATAGAATCTCCAAGCATATTACGTGCTCTAACGGCAGCTTTTAGAGCAACAGCATCGTTGCCGGCATAGTTAATCGCTTGTTCGAGCGCATTCCAAGCTGTCTGTTGGACGGTGGATCTCCAAGTTTGTATACTTTCTGGGTGTTTAGGTAATTCACCCAAGAATTGCATGAATGGAATTTCAAGTTGTTGCCAGTAATATCGGGAAACATTCCAATGGGTTATTAGATTTTCTGCATTGGTTTTACTGATGCGATCGATTTCAGACCATTTCAATCCATCAGATTTTGGTGATACGATTAATAATGCTAGCCACTGACTGGCTACTCTCAATGAGAAACAAATTTGTTCAGCCAATTCCAAAGCCAAGTTTAATTGTTCAACTAATTCCTCATTTTCTAAGTAATCGAGTATTAAAGGCAGATGTTGCTCTTGAAAAAACTCGATCTTTGCCTGGTCATTTGCCATTCCTAATGCCATAATACGATAGATCTGCTGCCTGGGAATGTAATCATTAGCTGCCAAATCGGCAATGAAATCAAAAGTTTTCGGAGGGAAATCCCCTTTTTGACTGTTCAATCTAAAAAAGGTAGCACTATCTCTCCATAATGCACGATCTTCAGTGAACCGGGTGCTTATAAATCCGGCTTCTTTTTTCCCTGTTCGATACAATTTCATTGGATCAAGGATATTTGCATCGAGGCGAAGTCCAGGGGCAACAGTCATAGACCGAACGATGGGTGAATTCACATCGCCTTCGGGTATTAATAAAACTTTTCGATTTTGCCAGGTAAGATAATCCAGGTAGCCCATCGGGATTTGCCGCACAGGTTTATACGGATCGTCGTTTTCCCATGCTGGTTTGTCATTATTACTAGAAGACATATTATTCCGTTTTTCATCTGGATATGGCAGCATGTTTAAGGCAAGTGTTTCAAATAGGTTAGATCCTTCAACGAAAAATATTACACCCCGCGCCCAAGGGGCATCGGTAAAAGGGGCACCTGGTAAAGCTAATCCAGCCAATCCAAACGTTTGAACAGTAATGATCGTTCTTGCTGCTTTGGCAGGTGATATGGCTTCTCCTTCACTTTCATTGTGATGATCAAACAAGGTTGCCATATTCCCAGCAGCCATATCCATAACCAAACTAATGATGGATTTTGGTTTCGCTCGATCATCAGCAATCTGATAAAACGGTTTTGATGGATGGAATATATCAAAACGATCTTGCCATGAGTTTAGATACCTAATTATTGCTTGATCGTCCCATTTTCTCTGTGACCATAATTCTGCCCAATCCGAGTGGTCATGCGGACCTCTATAAGTGCTATGTAGAACTGCCAATATCAAACGATAGATAGAGGCAGTTTCTAAAGGGAAATTTCCCTGTATGCTTCGGAATGTGTGAGCTTGTGTTAAAGTTTCTCGCAGGCTATATTCTTCCAAATGTCCATCTAGATGGACGCATGGGATCCATTTTTGATCGATGAGATTGAATGAATAGGTCATTTATCCTCCTTAATCACTTCCAAACCAAGTTCGCGGGTCAATTTCAGACTGAAATCCGCCCCTTCCGGATGGTATTCCCCATTATGGTCGAACACAACCGGGTAATGATATCGCACTGCGGCTGACTTCCGCCAATCAGAGCTTGTACGTACGTTTTCAATGAAATATTTAACTACATCTTTTCGTTGCACATTTACTGCCAAATTGAGCAATTCTTTAGCTTCCTTTATATTGGGGCGCTTTTTAATATTTATGGGTGCTCCTAAGCCATTTGGATCTAACGCGATGCCTTTTTCAGTTTTATACAAGCAGATTAATGAAATACTAGGTTCAGACAATCGGGTAAGCGCTCGAAAGGCATCGTGAATTTGCGGATTATCTTCTTCTAACCCCTCATTCCTTTCAGTAAGCAAATATTCATCATCTGGAGAACCCACCAGGCGTTGTTTTGCATTATAGATATCTCTTTCATTTTCTAATCTCGCTTGCTCTTGCGCCTCAAGAAATGTTTGCGAAAATTTAGGATCAAGTTTATCCCAATCGGGTAATTCACCATATACAGTCTCAATCCATGATGATGTTTCGTCCAGTAAATCTAAATGTTCTCGTCCTTGA
>JAAZNS010000102.1 GCA_012798185.1 Chloroflexota bacterium
CAAAAAGGTTATGAACAAGCTATTTACACCAATTCTGCATATATAATTTCTTCTTACGAACAAATATTGGCTAAGCTGTGATTATCTAATCATGATTTGGAAACGGCACAACCTAACGTTTCATTATTTTTCCCTCTGCCCAATCGGAAAAATCAAATCATCGAATGAAGTATTTATAATTGATTTTTTATATCACTTATTAGATAAAATCAGTTATAATCCATATTCATCTAAACAGGTCTAAATAATCCGCTTATCTTGCACAATAATTTGCTTACCTTATTAGAAGAGTCTCGATAAATGGCTTTTATTATAAGAAAATATATTAAAAAAAAATATCGTTAATGTGGTAGTGAAATGAAGCCACACCGCCAGATTTCTAACCCTAACTTTCTCTTTAAAGGTTTTTTCGGCTTTTTTTAAAGTTGATTTTATGGAATAACACTTATGAAAATTACTCGAAGAAGTGCCTTAAAGGTTTTAGCTGGAACAACAGTAATTTTAGGTGCGCGTGCTATTCAGCGCTCGATCCAATCGCCTTTGCGGGTTTTTGGGGATAATACTGATTACCCGTATCATTATCACTTCCCGTTTATATGCAATCCACTCCCTACCATGCAGGGGAAAGTAGTGCACATTCACTGCAGCCGGGCAACAACCTGGAGCGGACAAACCGATTACTGGGATTATGTTGACCAAAGTATTGTAAATGAAATGATCGATCTGGGTGTGATGAAATTAACCGGCGCTTCGACTGTTCCAGATGCATGGCGGGCAATTTTACCTTCGTATCAAGCAGGGGAAAAAATTGCAATCAAAGTAAACTTTAACAACAATCGTCAATGCTCCCCTTCCAGTAATGTAATCGATGCACTCATCCAGCCAGTAAATGCCATAGTGCGGGGGCTGGAAATGATTGGGGTAAACCTGTCAGATGTTTTAGTATATGATGCCATCCGTGCTATGCCCGAAAGGTTTATCCAAAATGGCTTACCGGGAATCAGTTTCTTTGGCAGTTCATCTGCCAGTTGCAATACCTCAGCGGGTTTTACATCACAATCTGGTCACTATGTAGAATTTCACGCCCCTGCCGGAGTCCATGTGAGCCGAGAAATCGTATCCGATGTGCTGTTTAATGCAAAATACCTGATCAATATGCCAATTATGAAAGGCGGACACCCAATAGCAGGGGTTACACTGGGTTTCAAGAACCATTTCGGCTCCGTAAACGATCCTTCTGGAATACACAACCTGGTCGATGTTGTCAACAAGCCAGCAGCTTACCGTACGGATTACAATCCATTAGTCGATTTAATGGCAAGCCCTATCCTGGGAGGAAAAACCGTGCTCACTATTGGCGACGCATTATTTGCCGCGAAAGTTTTCAATGATACCCCCAAAACTTGGTCGACTTTTGGAAACCAATTACCCAATAGTCTCTTTCTGTCGATAGACCCCGTAGCCATCGATTGTATAATGCATGATCATATCGTAGCTGAGTTGGGCAGTAAGGTTGCCAGCGGTTCAAATAATTACCTATACCTGGCAGCAAATGCAGGTTTGGGTCAATTCGAAAGCAGGAATCCTTGGACAGAAAGTTATTCACAAATAAATTATCAAAAATTTGGGATATAGAATAAAATATCAATTCCTTAATTTCGATATTATTCAAATATTTCACTGAAGAGGTTGAAAGTGAATGGTTTCTCGTTAACTGAACTCATTCCTATTTTACAAACCGCCATCGGTCCTGTCATTCTCATTTCCGGGGTTGGGTTGTTATTATTGAGCATGACCAACCGCCTGGGCAGAGTGATCGACCGCTCGCGCATATTAGTTCGAGAACTGCGGGATGATTCGAAAGTAAATAAAATCATGGTAATCGGTGAAATTAAAATATTAGCCAAGAGAGCAAAGCTGCTGCAGCAATCCATCATATTAGTGACGGTAAGTGTTCTCTTTGCTGCGCTTTTAATTTTCGCTCTCTTTCTTACCGCGCTATTCCATTTTGAATACGCCTGGCTAATTTTTATTTTATTCATTGGCTGCCTGGCAGCCTTAATTGCAGCATTGATTATGTTTATCCGGGATTTAAATTTATCTTTGACTGCATTCAACATGGATATAAAAGACGAAATCCTATCCATCACTGAAGAAAAATGACCTTCTCTAACTTCTGCTTTTCAGTAATTCCTTTAGTTAAAAAATACAATACTACTCAGCCTAAGGTTTAATAACCCCGAATTTGAGATGGATGCAGGTACAGCACACCTGCATCCATCTCAAATTCAGAAATTTACCCAAGCTTGCTGAGGCGTATTTTTTTCAATCACCCTCTTGGGAATTAATAATATGGTAAGGAAGTTGCATGGTTTAAGAAAGCAAACATTCTTAAAGAGTGCTGAAAAAGTATTTATATAAAAAATCTGATGAAATATAGATTATCTCCATTTTTTCTTTTTGCGATCGCATATGGGTTACGAATTCTATATCCCTCTCTCTACATAACCGGAAGTGACATGCCGGGACACATCCTGGCTTCGATGAGGTTGCACTTAGCCTCTCCCTTTGTATTCAACCCCCCTGAGGAGAATTTTTTTGCCCAAGTGCTCCATTTAAGACATGGGTATTCAACAATTTTAATCCCCTGGTTACTCTATGAACTGTTCTACGGACTTTTCCACATCACGATTAATGAAATCAGTTTAGTCTATGTGAACAGCTTGATTGGATTATTCAGTTTGATCAGTATATATTGGTTCATAAAAGAAAATTTCAATCCGTCAATGGCATTATTGGGCACAGCCTTAATGGCCATAATTCCTATTCATATTGGTCTAAGTCGCGCTCACGTGGGTTTCCTGCTTTTTTATCTTACATTCTTTTATTTAAGCCTTGCATTTCTCCATAAGTATATGGTCAATAAGCAATCGATTTGGCTCAAGGGATATTTCGTTACAACCTGTATTTACATTGGATGTGATAATCTGTTTCTTGTAGGTCTATTTCTTCAGATAGTATACCTTTTCTTAATTTCAGAAAATAAAACCTTATCACAATTCACAAATGAAATAAAACAGATATATCTTTCCCCTAATTTACTATTCATCCTGCTTCCAGTAAGCGCTTATACTACTTTTTCTATAATTTCTATCAAGACTGGTGTCGAGAGTGGTTATTTTTTGAGACTATATGAAAAAATTAATAGCAACAGTTATGAATTTAACCCTATTAAAGTATTTATTTGGGCAATATCATTAATTGGTCCGCCTGTTGGGATATTTGTTGTTGCAGCTATCGATTGTATTAAAACAAAATGCAACCAGAATCGCAAAGTGATTTTTTTAATGATTTTATTTTTAGTTTATTTTCTTTTACTAATCACAAATACTCAAACAGAAAAGAATTATGTTTTATTTCTCGCTTTACCTATCGCAATCATCAGTTCTATCTTTTTAATTAAACACCCAATATGGATGTATGCCACAATCATCTGTACGTTGATTTACGCCTTTGCAGTGGTATATCGCGTAAATATCGGTTTTCCGACAATTACTAACTATGGAAGCCTGGATTATAAAGAAGCCAACAACGATTTCGGGATTAAAACTCTTGGATACTTGGTACGAAGCGGTGAACTCGAAATATCCAGAGCAGAAAAGGAAGGCGACGCAATTGGATTGTTCCTGGATTATGAAGGGGCACAATATTATATCGGAAACAATTTCAATGCCTGGGCAGCTACAGATATCCGGGAAAGAAAATATGAACAATATCAAAGCTATATTTTGGCATATCAAACGAATAATGAACGGGCGGATAATCAATCCATCCAAGAATTGGCAAAAAAGGAAGGACTTGCTCTTATAGGAAAAATCACAAAAAATAATCAGCCGATAATTCTCCTATATTCGAACCTTCGAACTCAAAATCAAAGAATTTTTCCGGTCGAAATTTATAATAAAAAATTCGATCAAAAATATGGAAACCTCGATTGGCTGCCTAACTTTTAATGAGAAATATTTCGGAAAACTTCTGGTTTATGCAATAAACCTTCAAAAATCAACCCTCAAGACCACAGCGCCAGCTGACGACATTCACCCTGTACCAGGCTGACCAAATCTGTTTCGTTTATGCCAAAGCTGGATAATATTTCATAAACCGCCCGTAGCAACAACCCCGCGTAAGTGCGTTTATTGACTGCTTTATAATCCGGCTTCCCCGGCAAATCCCAGGCAAGTACTTTCGATTTTCCCCCGTGGGTGTAAATAAAACGCACCCGCTGCCCGGAATGCGCCTGTTTTCCAACTGCTGCCAGCTGGATAGCTGCCTGCGCCGATTCCGAAACCCCTGTATACATCTGCGGTTCGCGGGTAAGACGCTTTCTCACTACCAAATCTTCAATCGGAACATTTCCTCCGCTCAATCGATCTAGGCACCCTCGGGTAATTTGGATAGCTTTGAGTACGCAATCCAGGGGATGATCCAAGTCCAATTCAGCAGCAAGCAGCGCCATAATTTCCCTTTCGGCATCAGCCACCCAATTACATGAATCCGAGCGCCGCTGTGCCAGCCCTCGCACCTTGAGGTGACCGTCATCGAACTTGCCAAAATAGCGGTTGGCTACCCCAGTAGCAGGATTCAACTTAGATGGCAGAAAGACCAGCCACTCGAACACCCCTTCCAACTGGATCGTCAAACCAGTGCGACGGTTGATTTCTGCCAGCAGCTCTTGAAAATCGTGTGCTGCCACTGCTCCTGGTTTCTGGACGAAGAGGCTGTCGGTATTGGCGCCGAGCACCTTGAAACCGGCTTCGAAAGCCGTCTCCTTAGCGGTCACCAGCATCTCACGCCCAATACCCGTGATGGCTTCGTGCGCCTGGATGTTGCCAAATAGATTATTTTTGAAACCCTGATAGCCAAACGAAACATAACCCAGCCACTTCAAGGCATCGGCAGTAGAACGATAGATGGCATAGAGAGGGTCATCTTTATCCATACCTGCCAGCGCCTTCTTAACGCGCATCCGCTTGGCAAGCAGCGGGCGCAAGACAGTCGCCACCAGCCCCGGTGTTTCCTGAGAGATGGGAACGCCGGTTTGCGGCACATAGCGAACATTCTTTCCCCGCACGCCCACCGTCTCGCCGCTGATGTTCCAACTCATCATGATGGAAGGGTACATCGAAAAAAAATCGAGCTCTGCCACATGCCGGTGCAGCCCTACCAGCGGGCGGTAATTCATGCCGCCAGCATCTGCCAGATTCAACTGCATAGCAGATTTAAAACGCTCAGTCTGGCGTTTCTGCCCCGGCACCAGCACACCGCGTTTGAGCGCTTCCTGGATCTGCATGGCGGTGAAACCAGAACCGGGGCTGTTGCGCGCTGCCGTTTGCAATGAAACCCCGGTGACCCGCGCCATCTCGATAGCTGCCTGCAGGCTGAAACCACCTGTCATCCCAGCGTTGTGCGGATCGATGTGCCAGCGCCCCACCAGATGAGTTTGATTTGCCCGGTAATGGATATTGCCGTAGCTGTGAAAAGTGAGCGCTTCTTTGGTGATCGGTTTTTTATTCATGTCGCGGTTGGGGTTAAAGGCAATACCGGTTTCCTCAGCCCACTGAAAAAGGCTGGGGAAAAGCCAGCTGTCGCCCCAATATGCCAGAATTAAGTCAGGGTCGTAGATCTGCAATAGCTCCTGGAATTGTAAAAGTAAGGCAGTTTTATCTTCCAGACTCAGCTCGTACTTTGCCTCGCCAACAATCACCCGGAGACAAGCGGGAGGGGCATGACTGGGGTCGCCATCCGGCTCGACGATCATCTGGCGGACTGGCGGCAGCTGGTAGCCTAATTCCCAGGGGCTGTCCAGCGCATGGATGCCCATAATGCGGCATTCCCCACCCACGTGCACGCGGCAATGCGCCATGGTGAAAATGCCCTTCTCGGCACAGTAACGGATGGATAGAGGAATATTGGCATTGTAATAGACCAGCCTGTTGAACTGCTCTTTGAGAAGGTTGAACAGTCTCTGCTGTACGACAGGGTTCGCGGCTTCCACGCGTAGAACCTGCAAAGGTCCTCGGTAAAGCTCCTGCCGCACAGTGTAGCTCATAACCGGCTTGGGGAACTGCCCAGCTAGGAATTTCCGGGCAGCTTCCAGGCGCTCGGCTTCTCCCTCGATATAGAACACCGTCTTAAATGGCTGCACCAGGCGGTAGCGCCCGCCATCCTCTCCTATCAACCAAACAACAGCGCCATCCTCCTCGTCCGCTTCCACCGATAACACCCAGCCGGTCAGGTCATGTGGCATAGGCAGGGTAAAGCAGCTCGAGCATTTCTTCGCGGAATTGCTTCATGCTGCGCTCCATTTCGCGCTGCAAGCCATCGATCTCCGCATTGGTGTAAACGATCTGGCGATCTTTTTGTTTGTTTTCCTCCTGCAAGCGCTGGATTTCCTTCTCTTGCGCCCTCACCTTTTCCTCGAGACGGGTGATGGCTTTCTCCTGCTCCAGGTTCATGCTTAAAAGAATCGTGCTGATTGGCAGGGGATGGGCGGCTTTTTCCGCCGCCGGAATATGGAATTCGGCGCGGTTCCACAGTGCGTCGAACAAGAGTTGATCTTCGTGCAGCAGCAATGCGCGGCGGAATTCGCTGAAATGGCGCCGCTCCTGATGGTACTGCATGGTAAAGGGTACTTTTGTATGTCCCATGTTTTCTCCTTTCGGTGGATTGCCATAACGGCTGCCCACCGACGGCGGGGTAATCGCATTGGCGCGCTCGGTCACATCGACGGTTTTCTCCAGAGCAAGGAGCAGCCGTTTACGCTTCTCATCCTGGCTGGCGGTTAACACCAGCGGCGCACGCTGGCACAACCGGCGCAGTTCGGCAAAGCTTTCAAACAACAGCTCGTCCACTTCCTTTTCCGCCATGCCTTCCTCATAAAACGGGTTGAGAAAATCGCTTACCAGCGTGGGTGTATCAGCAGCAGGGGTATTCTTCAACAGCCCAGCCATCTGATAACAGGTCTCGGCACGCGC
>JAAZNS010000103.1 GCA_012798185.1 Chloroflexota bacterium
AATGGGGCTGTCCTAAAAGTCGATTTTGTCATGTTGAGCGTAGCGAAACATCCCTTTTATGTAATGAATAGACCCTTCGCTTCGCTCAGGGTGACAGCCTACTTTTAGGACAGCCCCTTCTCGATAAAGCTTAGTATAAGGTGTGCTGAATCAGAAAAGAAAAACTTTTTAATAGCCATTTATCAACAACAAAATTTCTCAAAATCCCCGCTTTACTGCGAACCCTCCAATTGCCCACCAAGGTTGTATAATCAAAAAAACTTTATCGATTAGGAGTGGTTATGGATTCTTTTATCTCTATTCGCAATGCCCGCCTGCATAATCTTAAAAACATCAATCTTGATATCCCTAAGAATAAATTCGTTGTCCTTACCGGCATTTCCGGTTCTGGAAAATCTACCCTGGCATTTGACATTTTGAATAAAGAAGGCCAGCGTCAGTATCTCGAATCGCTGGGGTTCTTCACCTATAAATTAACCAGACCGCCTGTAGATTCTATTTCCGGATTATCACCCACAATAAGTATCGACCAGCACCTCACCAACAGAAATCCACGTTCGACAGTAGGCACCGTTACTGAGGTTTACACCTATCTGCGCGTATTATTTGCCCGTCTGGGTCACCGCCCTTGTCCAGTGTGTGGAGAAGACGTTCCTCCGCAAACCTTTGGTTTGAGTGCTGAAGAGCTGCTGGATGACAGCGATGAAAGCCCCGAAGAGGCTTACCCCTGTCCGCATTGTGGTGCACCTATCCCCGAATTAGGTATGGCGAATTTTTCGTTCAACAAACCTGCCGGCGCCTGTCCCACCTGTACCGGGCTGGGTATTACCCGCCAGGTGATGATCGAGCGGTTGATTGATGAAAATAAAAACATTGCCCAAAATGCTATCTGTATTTGGGATGAATTTCACATCAATTACTACAGCCAGATATTAGAACTTGCCGGCGCTTATTTTGGCTTTCGATTTGATACGGCAAAACCAATCATGGACTACACGCCCGCCGAGCGGGATTTATTGTTGTACGGCACAGAGAGCCCGCAATTTCGTCGTCACTATCCCAACATTAAACCACCCGAAACCAATAACCGGGGGCGGTTCGAAGGAGTGGTGACTAATCTCTTGCGGCGCTATGATGAACATGCCGAAAATGCGGCTTATCGTGAAAAATTAGACCAGTACTTTCAAACGCAGCCCTGTCCCGAATGTGATGGAACGCGCCTACGCCGGGAAAGCCGTTTGGTAACAATAGACCGGCAATCCATTATCGATATTTCACGATTTTCGCTGGAACGAATCGACCAATGGCTCAAGAGTTTGCCGGTATCATTTACCCCTAATGAAATGATTGTTGCCCAACCGATTCTAGATGATTTGGGCGAGCGTATCAGGCGCTTGCTTGAGGTTGGTGCAGGTTATCTCACCCTGGAACAGCCTTCTCCGAGTCTATCGGCAGGCGAATCTCAGCGGCTGCGATTAGCCGCTTTGCTTGGTTCGGGATTAACCGGGGTGCTTTATATTCTTGATGAGCCGACTATCGGATTACACCCGCGCGATACGCACCGCTTAGTAGGTGTGTTGCGCCGCCTGCGAGATCTTGAAAATACAGTCTTGGTGGTGGAGCATGATCTGGAACTGATTAAAGCCGCAGATTACTTGATCGATATTGGACCAGGGGCAGGCAAACATGGCGGTCGGGTTGTGGCTGCAGGAACGCCAAAAGAGCTGGCTCACCATGAAGAATCGATTACCGGTGCGTATCTGGCAAACAAATTGGTTGTGCCCCAGCCGGAAAAACATCGTAAACCCAACGGTAAAGACCTGGTCATTCGCGGGGCGCGGCAATTCAACCTAAAAAACATCACCGTTCATATCCCGCTTGGCTTACTGGTAGCGGTGACCGGTGTTTCTGGATCAGGAAAATCATCTCTGATTTTTGATATCCTGGATAGAGCTGCCCGCCAGCGTTTTAATAATGCCGGTGAAACACCGGGTGATCACGATTCAATCGAAGGCTGGCAGCATATCGATAAGGTCATCACCATTGACCAGAACCATATCGGGCGCATTCCCCGATCCAATGCTGCCACTTACTCCGACACCTTCACCCCCATCCGCCAGGCGTTTGCAGAGACAATCGAAGCAAAACGGCATCAATTTACTCCCCGCCACTTTTCCT
>JAAZNS010000104.1 GCA_012798185.1 Chloroflexota bacterium
CGAAGAATCTATTGCCAGATTCTTCGCTTCGCTCAGAATGACAGTTTTAACAAAGAAGTTTTAACTTGGTTTTCTTAGTTCACGAAGTGCCTTTGCTGCATAGCATATGCAATTATTTTATAAAAAAAATACTCATCCCTTTTCTTTTCTGTAAGCCTGTTCACCTTCGATTTGCCTTATACTTGGGGGGCTTTGAATATCATTGACCACCACACAATCCTAGGGAAGGGACATGGCTGCATCTCATCCAACCATAAAAAACCAAACATCTGCCCATAATCAAGTCGCTGATATATATATCGATGTTCCATATCAACTCAAGGACAAAGCGTTATTCAATATTCCAGCCGTATGCACCTGCTGCCTGGCGCCAACCGAAAATAAATACACCGCGGGCTGGTCGTCCTCACGGAAATATTCGACAGGAACCCAGCGCGTCACGGAAACGCACACTGCCCGCTTAGATTTTTGCGTTTGCCCCGATTGTGTTGAGCACCAGCGGGAATATAACCGAAAAAGAATACGGATGATTATCATATCTGTATTATGCTCGGCAGTTGTGAGTTCAGCGCTTATATATTTCTTCAACAACTTCCTGGAAGGAATCTTTGGCAGCGGTTTAATCTATTTCCTGGTTGTCTTGGTTCTGGTGCCCGTCGTCATAGCATTGCCGGTACTTGCCACCCTGGATGTGTTCATTCCGCAGCGTATATTGGACCGGCGTCACGCATCACTTACAGTGGGCGTCAGGATGATTGGCCCGCATCATTTTGAATTCGATAACCTGGTGTATGCCCAACTGTTCGAAAAAATGAATAGCGAAGGTGCCAAGATCAGCGATGGGGTAGGTGGACAGCTTGATTTGCCCTATAAAGCGACGAAAGTTTTAAAATCCCATGCATTGAATTATAAAGTATTTGGTAAAAGTCTATTAGAAGGAAAGCCGTTATTTGAAATATTGATATTGACCGCTGTTTTTTCCTGCATATTAACATTCCTTTGTTCTATGGCGCTTCATTTCATGCTGCGCGACCCTAACATGGCTGGCAGCCCTGGAATGTATGTTTGCAGTGGTTTTTTGCTGTTAATCATTATTTCCATTATTGTTGAAGAGTGGAGGAGAACATAATCATCGGCAGCAGCGATTGTGGGAAGAAAGGAAAATTATCATTCCTCCAATTCGTTTATCACTTCTGTTATCGCAGCTGTTGAGAACTTTCTGTTTGTCTTTTATGTCTGTATGGGATTTATCAAAATATCTATTCTCCTGCGGCGTAAAAAAATCATAAAATAAGCATAAAGGGCGCATAAAGAATAAAAAATTCCACACTTCAAAATTGTTAGGTGAATCACCTTGTTTTGCATTTAAACGTGCACTATACTTAGCGTAATAGTACTTAATTACTATTCAATCTTATGACCAACCTGCATTTAGGTCCGTACCCTATCGCTTTGCTTGTAAGCGGGATCATTTCCTTTATCCTGTTTATCATATTACTACGGACACGCAAAGAGGCGATGACCTGGTATCTGGCAATTGCTTTATTGGCAGAAGCCGAATGGACAATCATGGTTGGTTTGGGGAATGTGGTTGTCGACCCATCTCTAAAAATATTGTTTGCCAAGATCAGTTATTGGGGGATATATAACTGCGTTCCTTTATTCTTGCTCTTTACAATTCATTATGTGGGAAAAGCAGGTTGGCTAAACCGCTGGAAAATCGCCTTGATGTGGGTTGTACCGGTCATTATGATCGTTTTGGCAGGCACCAATGATTACCATCACTTGATCTGGACTCATTTCGCGCCGTCTCCTCGGGTGGGGGATAATGTCCTAATCTATTTTAGAGGTCCGTTTTATTATCTGGGTGTCGTCAATAATTACGCCATGATGCTCGCCATTTTTCTATTATTATTTTGGCGGGTGTTAAATTCGCGGCACACCATTTATCAACGGCAATCGCTGATGATGCTGATCAGTGTGCTCCCGCCCTGGATATGGAACATCATTTATGTCTTCGAATGGGAACCGATCAGGGGGATGGATTTTACTTCGCTTGGCTTTTCGATCAGCGGATTTTTGATCTTTATGAGTATATATTATTACCGGCTGCTGGATTTATCGCCGGTTGCGCGGGATGCGCTTTTTGAACGAATTAAAGATGCCATCCTTATCCTGGATAAGGAAAACCGGCTGGTGGATGTGAACGCTGCCGGAGAAAAACTGCTTGGCTTTGACCGTAAACAATTGATCGGACAACCTGCTGGGAAGTTTTTAGACTTGCTGCCGGCATTGGCATGCAGCCTGTCTAATGGTCAGGATTTTCATATCGAGATAACCCTTTCCGATTTGAATCATCGTGTCCTGGATGTTACGTGCACCCGTTTACTTTCTCCAAATAAGGAAAATGTTGGCAGATTAATAACTTTGCAGGATGTCACTTCATTGAAGCGGGCAGAATATACAGAGCGTGAAGGCAGAATTCTGGCTGAAGCGCTGCGAGATGTAGCGCTGGCAGTAACCAGTACTCTGGATATCAGCGAGGTGCTCGACCGCCTACTTGAAAATGTTTACCGGGTGTTGCCCTGCTCGATGACCAACATCGTGTTGGTCGATGATGAAGGTATTGGACGGGTGGCACACTTCCGCGGTTACAAGGACCCGGCAGTGATCGATTGGCTCAAGAACATCACCTTCGATATCGATAAGGTGGAAAGCTATCAATTTATGGATAAGACTGGGCAAGCCTTGATTGTACCCGATACGCATGCAGTCGACTATTGGAAGATCAGGGATAACCAGCTGCGCAGCTACCTGGGTGCTCCAATTTGGGTAAAAGGGAGAGCGGTGGGGTTTATCAACCTTGACCATGAACAGGTTGGATTTTATAACGCCGAGCATGCCGAAAGGCTGCAAGCATTTGCGAACCTGGCAGCTATTGCCCTGGATAATGCCCGCTTGTTCATTAAAGTCAACGAGCTGGCTACACACGACGGGTTAACCGGGTTGAATAACCGCCGTCATCTTTTCTATCTGGCAGCCAATGAAGTGCAGCGTGCTTTGCGGTATCAGACGCCTTTGTCACTGCTTATCATCGATATCGATCATTTCAAACAAGTCAATGATACTTTTGGTCACCAAGTGGGTGATGTGACGCTGCAAAAAGTAGCTCAGGTATTTCAAACCATGGTGCGTGATATCGATATCTCCGGGCGCTATGGCGGCGATGAATTTTGTTTACTCATGCCCGAGACGAATGCTTCTTTTGCCCTAAAAGCTGCTGAACGCATTTTGGAATTGGTAAATGACATTGAAATCAACACTGATCAGGGTATTCAGCATATCACAGCCAGCATTGGGGTGGCAACTTTGGGTGAGCATGACATTTCGTTCGATGAATTATTACAACACGCTGACGAGGCGCTTTATAGCGCAAAGCAGAACGGACGCTGCCAGATTAGAGAGTGGATAGGACTCAATACTGTTACCCATGAATTAGGAGCAACCAAACAAGAAGTGGGACTTAAAAGCGGCATCTAAGATATTGAGATTGGCGAATAGTGATAAAAAATTCGCGGGTTCTGGCTTTTTCCATTGTTGCTTGAGCATCTATCATAAAACATAATACCGAGATTGGGTCGGCAATTCGATTATAATAAATTATGCCCCCTTTAATGGAAAAATGGAAACAATACGCCAAAAGTATTAAAGTTGAGACATACGCTTTATACCTGGCGTATAAAGATCCCCGGGTACCCCTATATGCCCGCATTTTCGCTGCCTGTGTCGCCGGATATGCCTTCAGCCCCATCGATTTTATTCCCGATCCTATTCCAATATTAGGATATCTGGATGATCTGGTGATCATTCCAGCGGGTATCTGGCTTGCCTTTAAAATGATC
>JAAZNS010000105.1 GCA_012798185.1 Chloroflexota bacterium
CCATACGCATCTGGATTTCCGATGCCGTAGATACACGATACTGAAGCAACGATAATAACATCTTTGCGAGACATAAGGGCAGTAGTGGCTGCCAGGCGCAAACGCTCGATCTCTTCGTTAATATCACTATCTTTCTCGATGTAGAGATCACGGCGGGGCACATAAGCCTCGGGTTGATAATAATCATAATAAGAAACGAAGTATTCCACCGCATTTTCGGGAAAGAATTCTTTAAATTCTGCGTATAACTGAGCAGCCAGGGTTTTATTATGCGCCATCACTAAAGCTGGTTTCTGGATTTTTTCGATAACCGAGGCAATAGTAAAGGTCTTGCCGGTGCCGGTGGCGCCCAAGAGAACCTGGTGGCGATACCCTTTTTTAATACCTTCGACGAGCTGTTCAATGGCTTCTGGCTGATCGCCAGTGGGGCGGTAGGGTGCTTCGAGTTTAAATTCCATAATCGTTCCTATGTCAAATAAATGGGATTGCTAAAAATCCATCCGCGCCGTTTATTATAATAATTTATATAGGCTTCTACACGGTAAACCCCCTGCTCGGCGGTGATCAATGTACAGCTTTTACGATTTCGCCAAGTTTTTAGAACTGCACCGTTTTTAATCAGGCGGCATTCTGCAAGCTGAGGCAAGCGTATCTGGAAGGTCACGCCATTTTTTGCTGGTATAACATCGCCCATTTGTGCGGTTTGTGTTATTCCCTGAGCGGTAAAGCTAAATCCACGGGTAGAGGCGGGCAAGTCATAACCAATAAAGGCATGCCCATTAGCTAGGGCATCCAGGATCATACTACGGTCTTCTTTCAGGTTTCCAGTCAATTCTCTGGAAATCAAACAGTGGGTATTGATTGCCCTGAAATGAAATTCGTAAGGGAATAAAGTTCGTTTTAATGGACCTAACCGGGAAGGGATAGCATGGGCATCGGCGCCGCCAACAGCCACGATATGACTTCCGCTTTTCAGCAGGTCATCCCATTTTTTTAAAGCGTCGGGTGATGGACCATGTGCAACCAGGTGGGGAAAAAAGGCATAGAACACAGCATGTGCTTTACTTTTTATCAAAGATTTGAATTCTGAAAAACCATTCCACAATTCGATTCCTGTAAAACCATGGATATCCCAATCATTCCAGGATATATCCGGCTCGTTCACTGCTGGAGCTGCCAAGTCGATGATGTGAGCAAGAAATGATAATCCACCATGCTGGCGTACCCCGTCCAGCAATTGTTGAGGGTCGTATGCCAAAGGTGCTAGTTCATGGTTTGCACCGAAGACCAGCAGGTGGTTCTTTTGAGGTAACCGCGTTGGATCGTGAATTTCCTCGCCAATTAAAACAAGCACGCGTTGATTTTCGTGTCGATAATATTTTTCCAATCCATCCACCCAGATGTTGTGATCGGTAACGATGACTGCATCCAATCCTGCTTTCATGGCGGCATAGGCAATTTCGCGGTGGCTGGCATGCCCATCGGAATACCAGGTGTGCATATGCAAATTGATGATGATTTCGTTCAAGTAATGGACTCCAGCAGAGTGTTGCAAACGAGTTATTTTCAAAGAAAAACGAACCACAACAACGCCACCCCTAATTTTTCTAGGTAAGTATTTTTTACATCTCAACTCCAGACTATTTGACTATTCACCTGACGAAAGGTATAATCCGCCTGCTAATAGTCCAATTTTGAATTACGATTGGGAGGCTGTTGTGGAACGATATCTGGATATCGCATTGATTATAACGTCAATCGCTCTAATTGCCAGCGTTATTTTGCAGAGTAAAGGCGCGGGATTGGGCGGGTTGACTGGACAGGATACGGGGGGTATATTTACTGCCCGGCGAGGGATTGAAAAAACATTATTTCGCGTTACGATTGTGCTTAGCGTGTTATTCTTTGGTTTAGCAATAGCAACCGTTTTGGTCGCCGGTTAATCCAATTTATTAATATTTAGGAAATTATAGGTGTTCAGGATAGGGAAGGATTAGAACGCCGCATATTTTCTTATGAAGAAATTACGTTTGCAGTTCGTGATCGCCATACTGGCTTTGGTCGCTATCGGAATTTTATTGATAGGACAACAACCCGCGTTGCAGCAAATTACGCCTCTGCAGCCAACCACAGGTGGGGTTTACACCGAAGGACTCATTGGCACGTTTGGACGATTAAACCCTGTTTTGGATTATTACAATCAAGTCGATCGCGATGTGGACCGCTTGATTTTTTGCAGTTTAATCCAGTTTGGTGATAAAGGGATTGCGGAAAGCAATCTGGCAGAATCGTGGGGAATTTCTGCAGATGGTAAGGTTTACAATTTTTCAATTCGTAAAAATGCTGTCTGGCATGATGGTCAACCGGTACTCAGCGATGATATTATTTTCACGGCTGAGCTTTTTCGGGATGAACGGTTGCCATTTCCGCAAGATCAACGAGAATTGTGGAAGCAAGTGGAAATCGTGAAACTCGATGATCATACTCTGCAATTTCGTATTCCAGAACCCTATGCGCCGTTTATTGACTACCTGACTTTTGGTGTTATACCCAAACATATTTTGGGGAATTTATCCGTTGATCAGATAATCAATAGTGAATTCAATCTCAAACCAGTTGGCTGTGGTCCTTACAAATTCGATCACCTCACATCAGAAAACGGGCAGGTGAAATCGGTGACCCTAACTGCTTTCGAGGATTACTATCTGCAAAGAGCGTACATTGATCAAGTGGTTTTTCATTATTATCCAGACAGTCCTTCAGCGTTCATTGCATATCAACAAGGGGATATTGTCGGCATAGGACATGTAACCGAGGATATTTTACCGGGTGTGTTGGGTGAAGAAAACCTAAATCTTTACACGGGGCAGCTGCCTGAATTAACACTAATTTATTTAAACTTAAATAATTCTTCGCTGCCTTTTTTTCAGGATGTCGTCGTGCGCCGGGCATTGTTGATGGGATTAAATCGTCAATGGATGGTCGACCATCTCTTGGGAGGGCAAGCCATCGTGGCGCATGGCCCAATATTACCTAGTGTGTGGGCGTACTATGAGAATATTGAGCATGTGGAATATAATCCTGAAAAAGCGCTGGCGATGATAAAAAAGGATGGATACACTATTCCTGCCGAAGGAGGCAGTGTACGCGCAAAAGAAGGTGTGGCATTGTCTTTTGAAATGGTGTATCCAGATAATCCAAAACACCAGGCGATTGCCGAAGCTGTTCAAAAAGACTGGCTACAATTAGGCGTACAAGTTAATATAAAACCAGTTCCCTATCAAGAATTAATCTCGCAATATTTAGAGACGCGTAATTATCAGGCAGCCCTGGTCGATATCAACTTGGCTCGCACTCCCGACCCTGATCCTTACCCGTTTTGGGATCAGGCGCAAATTACCAACGGCCAAAATTACGCGCAATGGGATGACCGTCAGGCAAGTGAATATCTTGAAAGAGCTCGTGTGACAGTCGATTTAGATGAGCGCACCAAAAATTATTACAATTTCCAGGTGCGTTTCACGACCGAAATGCCTGCCTTACCGCTTTTTTACCCGGTCTATTCTTATGCTGTAGATAGTCAGGTTCAAAATATACGGGTTGGTTTTTTCTTTGATCCATCGGATCGCTTTAGCAAAATTATAAATTGGTATCTGCGCTCCAAACGGCCGGTTGGTGCTGAAATTCAACCCTCTGTCACCCCATAAAGGATCATAATGGATAATCGAGTTTGAATGGGAAACGGCTTTGAAGGTTATTTGCTTGCCAGGATTTTAGATTCTCCATGAGGTATTGCGGATGCTGAGGATAAAATCACTTTTCTGAATGCGGTATAATTGAGATATAAACAGTCGGATTAACTGGGCAAAAAATGGCATACGATCGTTTTGGCAGACACCTGCATTATCTCCGCATCAGCGTAACAGACCACTGCAATTTACGCTGTTTATACTGCATGCCTAAAGAAATGTCATTTCATCCAAATCCAGAATTACTACAGGATGAAGAGCTTTTATATTTGGTGAAATTATTTACCACTCTGGGTTTCGATAAAATTCGATTAACTGGAGGAGAACCAACCTTGCGGGCGAATTTTCTCGAATTGGTGCGTGAAATTGGCAGCATACCCGAAATAAAAATTTTGACGATGACGACTAATGGGATTACCCTGGCGCGGCTGGCAGAACCATTGGCAGCTGCTGGCATGAAGCGGGTGAATATAAGCCTGGATACCCTTGATCCTCAAAAATTTAGCCGTCTTACCCGAAAAGGACGCCTTGAAGATGTATGGCAGGGCATTATAGAAGCCGAAAGGGTGGGCATGGTTCCAATAAAAATCAACGCGGTTATTGTAAGGGGATATAACGAGAGTGATGCGGTGGATTTAGCGCGGTTAACCTATGAACATCCCTGGCAAATACGATTTATCGAAATGATGCCTTTTGGCGGTATCACCGATGTACAACTTAATCAAATCGTAACAAAGGCAGAGGTACAAGCGCGAATCGAATCAGCCTTGGGCTCACTGCAGATCGAAAACGATGGAAACCTGGATGGTGAAGCGCAGGTATATCGCCTGGCTGGTGCGAAGGGCGAATTAGGTTTTATATCATCGGTGACGGCTCCTTTTTGCTGGAGCTGCACCCGCGCCCGATTAACCGCAGATGGTCGGTTGCGTTTGTGTTTGTTGCGCGAGGGCGAAGTGGATCTGCTTACCCCTTTGCGTAAAGGGGCGACTGCCGATGAATTACGTCAATTGATTATTAATGGTTTATGGGAAAAACCCTGGGGGCATAAGCTTTCCGAAGGGGAAATTCCTTTGAACCGGGTAATGAGCGAAATCGGAGGATAATTATCTTAGCGAAAAACGGTCTTAAAGCCATCTTGTTTGATTTAGATGGTACATTGCGGTATAACAAACCTTCATCATTGCACTTTTTTCTCGATTGTGCAGTCCGTCTTGGGGTGGAGGATAACCCGGAAAACCGGCGCCGGGCGATTCGCTGGGCTCATCGTTATTGGGCTCAGCCAGAAAATTTGGTTAATAATTTACGTTTATATTTCGAAAGAGATGAGCGTTTCTTGATCGATTATTCGAGCCAATATCTGGAAGCTTTCGGTTGTGATAAAAAACAAGCAGCGTTATTGAGTGTTGAAGTAAACCGAATGATGATCGACGAATTCAATCCAATTGATAGTGTCCCTGTAGATGTTTTCGAAACCCTTGAATATTTACGGAGTCAGGAGTTCCGCCTTGCCATAGTAACGAACCGGCATGAACCGTGTTCCAAACAGCTGGATTCATTGGGGCTTTCCCCTTATTTCGAAATGACTGTAATTGCGGGGGTGATAAACCGCTGGAAACCAGAAGCTGGCATTTTTACCTATGCCCTTGATAAAATGGGTATTAATTCATCAGAGGCGCTTTATGTGGGGGACAATTATTATTCGGATGTGGTTGGTGCGCAACAGGTAGGACTTTCGCCCGTGTTGATCGACCCAGAGGGAATTTTTCCTGAAGCTGATTGTCAGGTGATCTCCAGATTGGGCGATTTGATTACTCTGGATTACAAGATGATTAAATAAACCAGATATGCCGACAGTGCCCCAGCTGCCGAACAAAAGAAATTAACCCAATCGTTATTCATCCAATTTAAGCCTCGGGAAAGGTGAGTCTTTTCGCCGCAGGTATGCAACGGGTGGCGTTCTGTTTCTTTTTTACAAGCGGGGCAGAAGTAAATCGCTTGGAGGGTTGCTCCCAACCATGAGTCAAGCGTGGTGCCTGCAATGCCTCCAATGATCCCGATTGCGAGGATGGCTGCCACCGGTATTATCGCCGAGAAAGGTATGGCAACGATAACTACCAGCAGAGCACCTGCCAGAGCTGCCAGATAGCCAAAGAGGGTAATCCCGCCGGAAGCGCCGCGCTCAACGCGTTTCCCATTGGTGATCAATCGGGGGGAAGAGCGGCTGAATACGCCCAGTTCGGTCGCCCAGGTATCGGCGTTGACTGCTGCCATTGCTCCGATAAAGGCTGCCCAATGCCAATTCGCTTGAGGGGTTATGGTGTGAAAGATTACAAAAATGGCGCCTAACCCCCCATTTGCTAACACCTGTCCCCAATCCCGTTGAGATCCTTTGGAAAATTTTTCCAGTAAACTCTTTTTCTGAGTAATGGAATAACGTGATATCACACTGGAGGAAATGAAAAAGGTTAACAAGAGTGCCGCCCAGGGTAACCCGCCCAAGCCAAAAATCAGACAGCCCATGATAAGGGCTGCAAAAGCCCCGCTTCGTGAAAGCGACTTAAACCGCCAGGCAGCAAGGCTGATAATCAGACTAAGAAGTATACCGATGATGATCTGAGATATCATATGCAGGATAAGGAAAAAATTGTGGATATCTAGGAGATTCTTGTGGATAACTTGTTGAAAAATGTGGATAATTATCCAATCGACAAAGATCAAGCCATATAACAGGGTAAAAAATCGAAAAATTCTCCATGGGGAGCTTTTTAAGATGTTACCATAATGAAAAACACAGCCATCAAAAAGATAAGCGGTGTGATGATACCCATGCACCATATGATATAAGCCAGCGTGCGCGGAGGAATGGTTGTTCGCTGGCGGCGGATAGGTTTAGTATCGGGGCTGCGGGTTCCATCAATAGGATTTTCCTCGATGCGGAAAAAGAACACGCCCAGGGTAGTATTTACTGCCAAAAAAAATGTATTAATGAAAGGCAGCAACAACATACGAAAAGCAGCTACTGGTTCGGATGAAACAGTGAACCCCAAGAATATTTCTGAGCGGGTGGGAATGATGATGCTAACCCACCCAAATAGGATCACATCGAGTAAAACGGCGCCCAGAATTAAATAACGTGCTAAGGGGGTGTTCCAAACTTTTGCCAAAAGAAATGTGGGATAAATCGATCTGCCAGCCCACGGAGATAATGCGCCCAGCTCACTCAACCGCTGGTATGTATGCATAAATGAATCTGCCTGGTTGGGAGAAATGGCAATGATCCGTTGTGCCGTTGCGATATAAACTAAATTGGCTGCGTCTGCTGCCATATACTCGATAGGGAAACCATTGGAGAAGCGGCGCACGCCGCGCAATGCACCCGGCCATCGAATAAGAGGCAAGGGGATATTGCCAATTTTGGATAGCTGGGGATCACCCTTTTTACGCACCCATAGGATATTCTGCATAGGAATATCTTCCACGCGCACCCCCCAATGAATATGTATACCGTTTCTTTCTAGGGTGTAATATGCTCGCCATAATGCAAATGTGCGATAGATAATGAGAGGTAAAAGCAAGGCTGCCACAATTGGCGGAATCAGGTATAGTAAGAACGGCAAGCCAAAAACTGATTGGAATGCCTTCCATAGCCCCCAAGCGCCTATCGCAAAAATGACCAAAGCAAGCCCAGCATTAAAAATCAATCCTTGGAGGCGGGGCGGCTCAAAATGATAACGATCATCCACACCGCATTTATACCATAAGACCTAAAAGAAAAATGAGACTGAGGTATCCACTCATATATAATAAAAAATTTGTTATTTTCAACACTTGCGAAGAATCTATGCGGGGAAAAATTAGGTCGAAAGAATTAGATAAAAAAGGGGGCTGTCATTAAAGAAGTCTGTCATTCTGAGCGAAGCGAAGAGACTTCTCACCATTTTTATTGACAACGGTGTTGCCGAATAAGCCGGTATATCTGTCATTCTGAGCGAAGCGAAGAATCTTTTCATTCATTCAATTAGATATTTCTCTCCGCTTCGTGAAACACACTGCGTGCAACATGACATTTTTGACCTTTTAGACAGCCCCTGACAAGGGTTTACTTGACTTCCCGTGTATTTTTGACAGTCATTTAATTTCAAAGGTCATATTGACATCGACTGATACTGTCAACTGACCTGGGGTAATAGGAACGTTGTACGATGCTGCAACTTCTGCCCCGCCAAGGCCTTTCGCATCGAAGTTAACGGTGGGATACGTACTATAAACATTGATTGTCTGCACATCCCCTAAAGTCACCCCAGAAGCCTTAGCGAGCTCCTGCGCCTGAGACCGGGCGTCTGCAACTGCTGCTTCGCGAGCTTTTCCAAGCGCTTCTGTTTTATCGGCAACATCGAATTGTATCCCGCTGATTGAGTTAGCTCCTGCTTCAATGACTTTACCTAATATGCTGCTAATTTTATCCAGGTCACGCACGGTAACATAGATCGAATTATCCACCACATACAGGTTTCCTTCGATTTTTCCGTTTTGGTCGAATATTTGCTGCGGGTAAATATTAAAGTTAGAGGTTTTTATATCCTTTGGATCAATATTGAAAGCCTTCAAAGCATCGGCTACTTTTTTAGCCGTCGCGTTGTTTATCGTTACAGCTTCGGCTGCGTCTTTATTTTCGGTGTGCACGCCGATCGAGATGTAAACAATATCCGGGGTCAGATAAATTTTCCCATTTCCGGTCACGCTTATTGTCCGGGGTTGGTTATTGCTTTGCGTGCTGGCAGATTGCGCCATCGCTTTAGCAGCACAACCACTGACCAAAATCGATATAGCCACCAGCAAGCTGATGAACAGATAATTCTTGGTACGCATGTTATACTCCTTATTTGTGAATTTATATGTTAAACGGTTATCAGGTGTAAAAAGTTCCCGCTGGGATTGAAAATTCGCATTTTTCCCTCCAAAAGGCTCTATTGCATAAGTTGTTCACAACAAGTCATACAAAATTTAATGATTTTTTTAGTGTGACTTTGTCTTTGGTTGTTTGCTTCTTTTCTCGCAAGACAGATAACCATATTATCTTTTCAATCTCATAATTAAGACTATGAAACTCCAAATTCACATGATATTCTAATTTGATGTATTCAATTTGTTAACACTCACAATGTTATAATCTAGTATTGGAAAAATATTCGTTTTCTTGTAATTTCTCATGAATTTTCATGAGGATAATGAAAATGGTGAATATAAAGATACTTAATATCTTTGGTATGCAGCCAGTGGGAAGGAAAAATATATATGATGAGATTTGATCGCTTTACCGAGCGGGCACAGGAAGCAGCACAACGCGCGGCAGAAATCATCCAACGCTATGGACATAATCAGATCGACACCGAACATATGCTGTTGGCATTGATCGAACAACCGCAAGGGGTGGTGCCGCAAATACTCGAGTTATTAAAGGTAGATGCTGCAGTGCTTACTGAGCGCCTCGATTATATTTTACGCACCAGTCCTAAAGCCAATATCTTTGGCGGGGGGGCAGGACAGATTTTTATCACCCCACGTGTCAAACGGATTATCGATTTGGCAAATGAAGAAGCTAACCGTTTGAAAGATGAATATATATCGACTGAGCACATTTTTTTGGCGATATTAAGCGAACGCAGCACCCCTGCAGCCCGATTGCTGGAAGGCGCAGGGGTGACACGTGAGCGCGTCTACGAAGCGGTGCAGCAAATCCGCGGCGGGCAGCGCATCACTGATCCGCAAGCAGAGACTCGTTTCCGTACGCTGGAGAAATATTCGCGCGACCTGACTCAAGCAGCACGGGAAGGTAAATTAGACCCTGTCATCGGCAGGGATAGTGAAATTTTGCGTGTGATACAAATCCTTTCTCGCCGTACCAAGAATAACCCGGTGTTGATTGGCGAAGCGGGTGTAGGTAAAACCGCTATCGTAGAAGGTCTGGCGCAAAAAATCGCTGCGAATGATGTTCCTGAGATTTTAATGGGGAAGAGAGTGGTAGCGCTGGATCTGGGAGGTATGATCGCTGGTTCACGGTTTCGCGGCGAATTTGAGGAACGCTTGAAAGCATCTATCGAAGAGGTGCAGCGCGCTTCGGGAGAAATTATCTTATTTATCGATGAATTGCACACGGTAGTCGGTGCCGGCGCAGCGCAAGGTGCCATGGATGCATCGAATATGCTAAAACCAGCGTTGGCGCGCGGCGAGCTTCAATGCATTGGCGCCACAACATTGGATGAATACCACAAACACATCGAAAAAGATGCTGCCTTAGAGCGTCGGTTTGCTCCAGTTTATGTAGAAGAACCTAATGTGGAAGATACGATTAAAATGCTTCAAGGATTGCGTGACCGATACGAAGCGCATCATAAAGTGCATTTTTCCGATCAAGCTCTGGTTGAAGCTGCCAAGTTATCTTCACGCTATGTGACTGACCGCCACCTGCCTGATAAAGCCATCGATTTAATGGATGAGGCAGCTGCTAAGCTGCGCGTGGCGCTTTATTCTCTCCCGCCCGATCTAAAATCTATGAAAAGTGAGATCGAACGCCTGGCTGCAGAAGAAGAACAAGCTGGTTTGGAGCGTGATTATGAACGTGCTGCTCAGAAGAAAGCGGAGCGTTTGCGCCTGGAGGCGGAATTCAATAAAAAACGCGATCAATGGGAATCTGAACATCAGCTTGATGAAGTTGTGGATGTGAATGATATAGCCGAAGTGGTTGCCCAATGGACAGGGATTCCTGTAAGTCAGATGATGGAGACAGAAGCAGAGAAATTATTAAAGATGGAAACTCGCCTTCATGAGCGTATTAAAGGTCAGGATGAAGAGATTCATGCGATTTCAGATGCTATTCGCCGCGCCCGTTCCGGCTTGAAAGATCCCCGGCGCCCGATTGGATCATTTATATTTATTGGGCCCTCGGGGGTTGGCAAAACAGAACTGGCAAAAGCCCTCGCATGGTTTATGTTTGATGACGAGGACGCCCTGGTACGAATTGACATGAGCGAATATCGCGAACAGCATACGGTATCACGCTTATTTGGCGCACCGCCGGGATATGTTGGCTATGAAGAGGGCGGTCAGCTGACTGAGGCAGTCCGGCGTCGTCCATACCGCGTCATCCTTTTTGATGAGATCGAAAAGGCTCATCCTGAAGTCTGGAATGCTTTATTACAAATTCTTGATGACGGCAGGTTAACCGATGGTCAGGGTCGTATTGTCGATTTTCGTAATACGGTATTGATCATGACCAGCAACCTGGGTACTGAGTTTGTGCGTAAATCTGGTTCGCTGGGCTTTTTAGGCCGTTCAGATGAGCCTGAAGAGCGCCAGGCACAGGAAAAAATCGAGAAAGCCTTGAAGAGCACATTTAGACCGGAATTTCTGAATCGCATCGATGAGATCATTACTTTCTCTCAGCTTAGCCGGGAGCAAATGCGTGAGATTGTCGATTTACAAATGCAGGAAGTGCGGGAACGATTGGGTGAACATGGTGTATTTGTTCAGCTTACCGATGCTGCACGCGATTGGCTGGCAGACGCAGGTTACGATCCGAACTTCGGTGCCCGGCCGCTCCGCCGTGCTTTGCAAAAGCATGTCGAAAGCCCATTATCTGTGAGTTTGTTAAGTGGCGAATTTTCTTCGGGAGATACGATCGAGGTCGATGTAGATGAAAAAAATGAAAACCTGGTTTTCAGGGCGGTTGGGAAGCCGGTAAATGTTAAAAAGGTGGATAAGCCAGCGGAAGTTTAATCGGGAGTTAAATGGATTGCTCATCGGGGGCTGTCCAAAAGTTCATCATTATGAAGTTTCACGAAGTGGGTTTAATAAAGTGAAGCGAAACATTTCACTTGGAAGTGATAAGGCTCTTCGCTTCGCTCAGGATGATGAGCTACTATAGGAACGCTCCCTTTTCTTTTTAACAGGCTAGTTAAAAGAAATATTATATTATGGGGTTGTTTTGAAAAAAACGCGGTTGCCCTGAGCGATGCGAATTGGTTTGTCGCGAACAACAATTGAGAGAAGTACATTCGTTCGAAAATAGGGCTGTCACCCTGAGCGATGAGAAGGGTCTATTCATTACAAAAACGGGATAATTCGCTGCGCTCAACATGACAAAATCGACTTTTCGAACAATCCCTTTTAATATAACAACTGATATCATTTCTACAAAGCCATCATATGATAGATAATAGTTGACTCTTGGACACCGATTAATATAAACATAATATGAATTATTTTACGATGTACAATCCACCTAAAAAAAATGTGGCTTGTACAGGGGCGATTCATCAGATAATTAGGAAGTTAATCCATAGTTTCATGACATTTGCCACTAGAACTTTGAGCATAGACTAGATAAATTTGTATTACTAAATTAAGGATTCTAATGATGCTTGTTGAAGGATTTAAAAAGCTGCCTTTCTTTCAAGATCTAACCGCAGATCAAAGCCGTATTCTGGAGGGATTATTTACCCCTTGCGACTTTGTTTCGGGTTCGGTGTTGTTTGAACAGGGCGATTCAGCAGATTTTCTATATTTGGTTGTAACAGGGGAAGTGGTGATTCATTACAAACCGGAAGATGGCGCTGAAATTACGGTAGCGCGGGTGAAAGGCGGGGGTATCGTGGGCTGGTCGGCTGCGCTTGGAAATGCGTTTTATACATCGACAGCAGAATGTGTTAGTTACTCACAATTGTTGCGCGTTCGCGGCGACGAATTGCGTAATTTATGCATTCAATACCCTGAGCTTAGCGAGATAGTTCTCGACCGTCTTGCTGCAGTTATCGCCGAACGGCTGCGTAAATCACACGCACAGGTAATGCGGTTATTGCGGCAAAGCCTAGAGACGAATGTTCGTAATTGTTAGGAGGCGCAACATTGGTCAATGTCGAAACAGAAATCAAGTTACGTGCACTTATTGAACAGCTGAATGCCTATATTGAACAATATCATGGCGGTTCGGTGGAAATCGAAAGTTTTGATGGAAAGGTATTAAAGGTGCGCCTGGGCGGCGCTTGCTTGGGATGCCCGCTTCTCCCCTCTACACTGCATGGCTGGGTGGAAGGCACTGTTCGTCAATTTTTCCCTGAAATCGAAAGAGTGGAGTCGGTTACTTAGCTCAAAAGCCCATTGCGCAGCCATCAGCACGCGGGTCACTGCCACCCCATAATACCTGCCTTTCCCTGTCTTTCACAATGATTTGACCCCGCCCAAATAGGGCGCGTTCAACGCCGTTTACCATTCTCAGCGAATGTCCCATCGATTTTAGCCAATCGAATACCTCTTCAGGGATGCCTTGTTCCAAAGCAACATTTCCGCCTGACTGCCCGTCTTCAATGCAGAAACGCGGTAAATCCAAAACACTTTGCGGGTCGAGATGGTCGTCCAACAATGCACTGACTACTTGTAAATGACCTTGAGGCTGCATAAAACCGCCCATTACACCGAAAACGGCTATCAGCTCTCCATCTTCGGTAACTTCGCCCATTGGAAGTGGACCATCAGTGATATGAGTAATCATGCCGGGGATTATTGTGTGGTAAGGGCGCTTACCTGGCGCCAATGCATTAGGGTGGCTGGGGTTGAGAGAAAAGTTGTGTCCGCGGTTATGCAATGAAAAGCCCCATCCGCTGGGAACAATCCCGCTGCCAAATCCCATGTAATTACTGTTAATGAAGGAACAGGCATTTCCTGCGTTATCGACAACACAAAAATACACTGTGTCGCTTGATGAAACCGGCGTCCCATAGCTTTGATTCAAGGTCGCCTTTTGGGGGTTGATGAGTTTCCGGCGGTGTTCGGCATATTCTTGGGACAGTAATTCTTTTATTGGCGCAGTGTTGAACACCGGATCGGCGACATACCAGCGCGTATCAGCAAATGCCAGACGCATGGCTTCGATTTGTAAGTGTAAACGCTGAGCTGATAAAGGGGGATGTCTTGATAAATCGAAACCTTCGAGAATGTTCAATGCCAGTAATGTAGCCAGCCCCTGGCCGTTAGGCGGGCATTCCCAGATGAAAAAACCGCGGTAATTGCTGGATATAGGAGTATCCCAGGTGCTGGTGTGGTTGGCTAAATCTGTTTCGCTCAAGCAGCCACCGGCATTTTGCACAGCCCTGGCAATGGCTTGAGCGATTTCACCCTGGTAAAATGTCTGTTTACCGAATTCGGCGATCATGCGAAACGTTCGTGCTAAGCCCGGGTTGCGAAAGATTTCGCCAGCCTGAGGGGCGCGCCCGTCAATTGTAAGTTCCAATCCTCCTGGTGAGTGAGCGAGCTGGCGCTCGACACCTCGCTGCCAAAAATAGGCGGTGACCGGTGCCACTGGAAAGCCTTCTTCAGCCATGCGGATAGCCGGCGATAGGATTTCGCTTAAGGGTAATTTTCCGAACCTTTCCACCAGATCGTACCAGCCGGCGCAAGCCCCCGGAACGGTGATGGTGTAGGGGTGAAATGGCGGCAGTTCACCCTCAGGTGAGATGAGATTCTCTTTCTTGATTTTTTCCAGGGTAAGGGCTGCTGGTGCACGTCCAGAGCCGTTTAATGCACAGATTTTGCGTTTCCCAGCGTCGTAATAAAGAGCGAAACAATCGCCTCCAATGCCGGTAGAAGTTGGTTCGGTGACATTCAAGGCTGCGGCTATTGCTACGGCAGCATCCGCTGCACAACCACCCTTCGATAGAATTTCTAAGCCGGCAGATACAGCAAGCGGCTGTGAGGCGGTGACCATGCAGTGTCGGCTCAAGACAGGTGAGCGGCGGGAGGAGAAAGTCATTTCAATTTCGTTGAACATCGATTATTTCGCAGCAATAAAGAAAACCCGTGTATGGTATTCCGACTCATTCAGGGGAGTGTAGAAATGCCCTTCACTTACAAGGGATATTTTGCTCCATCCAACGGCGAAACACAGGTCAAGCATGAGTTTATTGAATTTTTCTATCGATGTGTTTTCGTTATCCATACTCTACTATCTTCTGTGCTATCACGCATGTAAAATTTCCCCAAAGAAGGTTGTAAACATATAAAAAAAGATTATCATAAGCTTTCATCATAAATGGAATTTGCCTAAAAGGAGAATAAACTCATAGTTTTCCCTGATTTCGAGTGATAAAACTAATTAATAATAATTAACAATAAAAACTGAAAGCGGATAGCAGATGGCTTACCGCTTTTTCATTCCACCAGAATATGATTTCCTGAGATCACTTCCCCCACTTCCCACATCGGTTGATCGATTTCTTTGGCGTTTTTCAGGATTTCCTTAGCTTTTTCTGGTGGTGCTGATAATAACAATCCGCCGCTGGTTTCCGGGTCAAACAAGATGGTCTGGGCGATATCATCGATCTTGGGATCGAATTGAACATGGCTGCTAAAGTATTGCTTGTTATCGAAAGCCCCGCCGGGGAAAATCCATTCTTTTGCGTATCGAAATACATTTTGCACGAAAGGTATTTTCTCGAATTCAAAACGCATCCCCACATGAGAGTTAGATGCCATTTCCCAGGCGTGACCTAACAAGCTGTAACCAGTGATATCCGTACCGCCGCGCACTCCCGCGGCAACTGCCAATTCGCTGGCATTTTTATTAAGCTGTTTCATCCAGGTGACGACTTCTGCGATATCTTCGGGAGCAGCCAGCTCTTGCTTTAGCGCCGTGGTGATCACACCAAATCCCAGTGGTTTGCTTAATAGTAAGAGGTCCCCCGGGCGGGCGCCATTTTTTGAGATCAGGTGATTCAATTCGACCACACCTAAGACGACCAATCCATATTTTGGTTCTTTATCTTGAACAGTATGCCCGCCGGCAATAACCACACCTGCTTGGCGAGCTTTTTCTGCGCCGCCGCGTAAGATTTCCGCCAGTAATTCTATTGGTTGATTGGGCGGCAGGGCAGCCACGTTTAGTGCAAGAAAGGGTCTGCCGCCCATTGCAAATACATCGGAAAGTGAATTTGCTGCTGCAATGGATCCATAATCATAAGCATCATCCACCACAGGAGTAAAGAAATCGGTTGTAATCACCAAAGCCCGCTGATCATCCAGCTTCCAAACTGCCGCGTCGTCAGGACCCTCCAATCCGATAATAAGATTGGGGTAATCTGCAGCCTGGTAAAGCCCCTGGATAGGGCGCAGTACCTGCGCCAGCGTCTCCGCGTTAAGTTTAGAAGCTCAACCAGCGCAGCTGGAAAGGGTTGTAAGACGAACCTGTTTTCCGGATTCAGCTTTTTCGTTCATACGCTCTCAATATTGATTTATTGTATCCTCATGCCCTCTTTTTGTGGTTTGATTTTGCTGAGTGAGATGGAATGATATCAATTATGGCGTTATTACCGTGGTCGGCGTAGCTGTGGTTTCAATCGAGGAAGGTGTAAGTGTGGGTAACGGTAATATATAAGGTGCATTGTTGGGGACTAACATGACCTCGATCCCTGGAGCAATTTTATTGATATATTGATATTGTAATAATTCAGGATTATTTGCCAGGGCTTCGGAAATCAGCAGCAAAGCTTTTTTCTCGGCTTCAGCTTCGATCAGCCGAGATTCCGCTGCGCCCTGGGCTTGGATTACCGCGGCATCGGCTTTACCTTGGGCTATCTGGCGGGCTTGCTCGGCTTCCTGTTTCTTTTGTTCGACCACAAATTTTGCTTGTTGGGCTTGCTGTTCGGCAATTTGTTTTTGTTCCACCGAAGCGGCATATTCTTCAGAGAAGGTGATATTACGCAGCACAAAATCGTTCAGGATTAAGCCATTCTCATCCAGTTTCTTTGCCATTTCCTCGGCTATTAAACTTGTCATTTCGATTCGTTTGGTGCTGTACACCTCTTCTACGCGAAATTGCGATACAGCATCTCGAATTATCCCCCGTGATAATGGACGCACCAGGTCACTGATATAGCGGTTTTGCCAGCGGATATGAATTTGCACAACCTCGCTTGGATTAACGGAGAAGATAACTGAAGCATCGACTAATACTTCCTGTCCATCAGAAGTACGGGCAAATATCGAATCATCGCCTTCGACTGCGCCTTCACTGGAGGCAATAGACATGGTGTAAGTTTGGCGGCTTATGGGGTAGGTAACTACCCGTTCGAAGCCTGGGATGATCCAGCGTAAACCGGGTTCAATAACCTGTTCGCGGTAACCTTTGGGTTGTAAAGCCGAGATGACTACGCCGCGTTCTTGGGGCTGGATAAAAACCAATCCGGCGCTGATTATGGTTGTAACCAGTGCTAATACAGCGGCAATGATCGTTGGAGTAATTAAGCCTTTAGTTGGCGATCTGCGCGAAGTGCGCAAAACAATCACAGCGATTAAGCCAACAACAATAAACCATAATAAAGCAACAAATCCTCTAAGCGCTACATCGAAATTCATCACAACCTCCTGATTAACGATTACCGTAAACGGATTATACTGGATAATATGTATACGAAAAAAAGATA
>JAAZNS010000106.1 GCA_012798185.1 Chloroflexota bacterium
ACCTTCCTACACCCCACACCATTACCGCCATGCTTTTCCCGTTCGTGGTTTGCCTTGTCAAACCTCATCACCTTCATCCCGTACCACTCTCACCTAAGCCGCTCATCTATGATAGATAATGCTTACATCATATGTTCAAGTATTGCCCACATCGACTTTTTCTTCACCAATCGAAGAGACTATGTCTGATAAAGCTTTCATGATATTTATTATCAGTCTCTGATCGCCCTTAAAATCCTTGTTGGGGGCTGACGCATCTTCACGACGCTTTGGGATCCTTAGCCAGGCATTGATCTCTATTTGAGCAGCGGGAATGGAATTTCGATGGCAAAACTTGACGATCGGCTCCCGATTAGTATTGCCCGCGCCTGCCAATTGATTGTTATCATCCAGACGCGAAAGGCCACTTCCTGTTTCAGAGATCCCGTATTTTTCGAAAGCACTCACAATAATCTGTTTCTCTTGCTCAGAACAACTTTTGCCATGCAAAGTTCCTAAAGCGATCCCGAAATTTCTATCCATATTTGCGCCATGTAAGTCCAGCACAAAATGAATGTCGTTTTCTTGTATGATCTGTTGAAGAGCTTGCTTATAGGGGGCGGCAGGATCAGCATTGGGATCTGTTCTTGATTTACGACGTGCATAAATAACATGAGCACCCGTTCGATTGCCTATCAGCCTGGCTAACCCAGCCGTATATTCATCCTCCTCTTTATCTTTGCCATCTCTGGTATGTACAGCTCCATGAGGGGCTGACAACAGGACGGGTATATTCCCTATTAAATATACAAATTCCGGTTGCTTATCATCCGCATACTCCTGATAATGGACATCATTTTCAAATTTGACCAATTGCTCTATTAGATCTTCTTTTGTTTGTGCCATTCTCTTTACCAGGATTATGAATTTGCGAAATAATCGGATTATGAAAATTTTCACCTTACCTTCTTCCACTCCACACCCTTACCGCCATGTATTTCCTGCTCGTGGTTTACCTTTTCAAATCCCATCACCATCTTCCCGCAGACTTCGCACTTATATAAACCGAAATCGGTTAATGTCGGCTGACCTGCAGGCGGATCGATCGCTTTTACTACCTTTGATGGTGGTGTCACTGTTGAAGGCGGCTTCGCCGTCGCAGGAAGCTGGGTCTGAACTGGTGCTGGCTGGCTTTCCGGTTTGGGCTGCGCTACTGAAATCGTTTCCTGTTTTGGCTTAACTGCAGCCCATTGTGATAGGTGGTCATCGGGATTGCCAACTTCAACACCCTCCAATCGATCCCAGGCTTCTAGAACCAGCCGCCGTGTGCGATACTCCCCGTATTGCTTGATCTCTTTTTCCTTCAGCACGCGGAAAGTCTCGGCAGGAAAGTCGGGACCATAGACATCCTGCGGATCAAGAATGTAACGAAACTCATCACGGGTCAATCCAAAGAGCTTTGCATAATAGGCATCTAATTCAGCGCGTAGTAAGGCGCGGCGATCCTCATTCCACGAGAATGGTTTACCATGATATTCCAATTGTTCGGCAAAGGATTTTAAGTCATAGGATGTGTAAACAAGTTCAAGTATCCTCGGTGTTATAAAATCAAGGTCCGATTGATGATACTTACTAGGTACTAAAACTGGAAGCTGCTTTACAAAGAAGAAATTCATGTGTAAGCCAGCAATTTTTTGTCTTACAACGAAATCAAAAACCAATGTAGTTAAACAACCTAATATTAACGGGAATAGATCTTTATGATTGTTATCAATGAATAAAAGCGGTAGGTTATTTCCAACACCTACTTTTGGAATTATGGAAAAAATAGCCGTTCTTTCAGACGCACTATTAGTAACGTCCCGAAACCCTAGTAACCATTTTTGATCAGTAAAAGAAAGTCTATTGGATGTTTCTTGTTGGGAAACATAGTATCTCGTGGATACATGAAAGTTTGGGTTTTTCTTATCTTCTACTGAAACTTGAGGTAATGTGCCTTGATTTAGATTTGCTTGCGTTGCACCTTTGAAATCTCCATAACGATGATCAAGCACCCATATCATTTTTGACTCATACAACCTAACATACCCCTCGCGCGGCTCAGTGACGAACAGCCCGCTGTCGTTGGACATATCAAACATGCGTAAGAAACTCACCCCCCAGAGGTTCTCGTCGGAGCGCTCGTTGACCAGCACCGGCACGCGCTGGTAAATCTTGCGAGTCAATTCGGCGTCGGCGCGCGTGCGAAAAACCGGCATGGTGCGTGTGTTGGGGTTAAATAGTGCAATTTCCGCCGGATCAAGCGTAAAACGGCGGCGCTCATC
>JAAZNS010000107.1 GCA_012798185.1 Chloroflexota bacterium
AGCAGCTCCAAACCCGATAGCCTCAGCAATAGCAGGGGTTCCAGCTTCGAATTTATATGGAATTTCCTGAGGAGAAAATGATCGCAGTTGCACCTTTTTAATCATATCGCCGCCGCCTAAAAATGGGGGCATTCTATCTAATAATTCTTTTTTCCCGTAAAGGGCACCTATTCAACTAGGTCCGCACATCTTGTGTGCTGAAAAAGCATAAAAATCGGTATCCAGATCGGGAATATTTACAGCAAAATGAGGGGTTGATTGAGCCCCATCGATTAAAACGACAGCCCCATTCTCGTGTGCCATCTTTATCATTTCTTTTACAGGATTAATCGTCCCTAACACGTTGGACATATGAGTGAATGACACTAACTTTGGATTCTGCCCAAGCAAGCGACGATAACTTTCAAGATCTAATAGACCATCAAGTGTAACAGTAATGAATTCCAACCTGATACCCACTTGCTCCGCCAATATTTGCCAGGGTACCAGGTTGGAGTGATGCTCCATTTCGGTCAAGACAACAAGATCATCTCTTTTCAGATTAGCTCTTCCCCAGCTATAGGCTACCAGATTAATCGATTCTGTCGTATTACGGGTGAAAATAATTTGCCTTGGATTTGTCACTCCAACAAATTTGGCAATTTTATGTCTTGCTTCTTCATATAATTGTGTGGATTCCTCTGCCAGTGTATGAATTCCACGATGTATATTAGCGTTAAAATTTCGATAATAATTATCCATTATCTGAATAACTTTTTGTGGCTTCTGGCTGGTTGCTGTTGAATCAAGGTAAACCAGCCTGACGCCTGATCGAGTTTCCCGAGTCAAAACAGGAAAATCAGCCCGTATTTGATCGACGTTGAAAGAATTATGAGCCATCACAATTAATCACCATAAAAGGTCTTGTATTTTTTCTACCGGCTTTTTATTTGGGAACGCTTACGTTTCCGCACTAATCGTATATTGATTGATTCCTTCGGACACCATAGCACACGATCCGGAACCATCCAGCCGTCGGTCAGGTAAACATTCTGCTGGAATTGAATTGCAATCATTTTGGGGTCTACCTGGACAACCGTACCGACCAGCCAATCACGAATCCGGTTGCCGCCTTTATCGTGATCGCAAAACACCTCTACTTGACTTCCAACCTCATAAGTTTCATCTTTATCTGGGGCTGAAGTGAAATGAATTTCTGTCAATTTCCGCCTCCATCAATTTTGAAAAAAATAATTTCACAAATAATTCCTTTCGTATTTGCCCGCCAATATTTATTTTAAATATTGTATCCATTTCCATAAAATACTCATAACAATTCGAGATAATTATTCCAATTTTTTAGAAATAGCATTTTGAAACCTCGACCGAACGCCATCAAAGGGAATACGCTGCATGATTGGATCGAAAAACCCTTCCACGATTAATTTCTCGGCATCCTTTTTTGAAATTCCACGGCTTTGTAAATAAAACATTTGGTCCGCATCTATTTTTCCCACAGTAGCACCATGAGTACAACGTACATCGTCCGCTAATATTTCCAATCCTGGTATTGAATCGGCACGCGCTTCTGGACTTAATGTTAAATTACGATTTGCCTGATATCCATCGGTTTTTTGTGCTTTAGGCGCTACATATATCATACCCTGCCACACAGAGTAACTTCTATCACGTAATGCCCCTTTGAAAAGCAGATCGCTCGTGGTGTGTGGTGCAAGATGATTTTGTTGTGTATCGTGGTCAAAATGTTGAACACCATTAGAAAAATAAAACCCCGACATTTTTCCGGTCGCACCCTCCCCAATTAAATCAAGGTCAGAAAAATTCTTGGTCAGGTGGC
>JAAZNS010000108.1 GCA_012798185.1 Chloroflexota bacterium
TAAAGGAGTATGAAGGAAATGGGCTGTAATCTAAGGAAATAAACCATTCAGGATGTTCGATTACCCATTGTGAGTCGATACCCATATGGTTGGGAACCATGTCGGATGCCAGGCGGATGCCGCGCTGCCAAGCACGCTGCTGCAGGTTTTGTAAGGATAATTCTCCGCCGAGTTCATGATTGATTTGATAATCGAAGAGTGAATATGCGGAGGCAACTGCATCGATGTTGCCGCGTAATTGTTTGATGCGTTTTGAAGCAGGGCTGCGTTCCCATAAACCGATCAGCCACAATCCGGTAAAACCCCAATTGGCAAGCCTGTCCAGTTCTTCATCAGGAATTTCATCCAACCGACGAATTTCACGCTGGTATTTCTTGGATAGCTGGTCCAGCCAAACAAAAGCATTTTTAGCCATCAAAACAAGATTTGGCATCCAATCTTTATCCTGGCTGAATCTTTCCAATTCCAATTCGAGCCCGCTGAATTCTGGTATAAGAGACGGTCCGCTTCCGGGAAATATTATTTTTTCTTCTTCTCTGATTAAATCCAGACTATTTAGCAAACGTAACAGGTAATCACCTAAAAGATAGCCCCATTTCGTGCGGATGTATTCGAGTTGTCCGCTGATCGATTTCGGTGCGACTACTGCAGGAGTATGCAGCATATCTAATAAATTTTGATTGTCGGGACCAAAGTGAGGTTGTGTTTCAAGAAATTCATGCACTGAATTTATAATTTGCTGATATTCGGTTGAATTTTTTATCTTCGAATCATCGAATAACTCCTGGAATCTTGAAAACGCCGGGTTGGTATTTGCCAGCCATAAGACAATCAAATCTTCTAAAACAACGGTTTGATTAGAGCGCGGGATACCATCTTTATTTATCGCAGATTGTTGGAGATAATCAGTTAGGGAAATATTACCCCGGTAGACTTCTATAGGAGGAAATTCTTCCAGGAATTGGTATAACGTAAGATCTATCGCTTGCGAGCTGATTTTTTCATTAATCCATTTCAAAGCATTATCTAAAAAATCGGTTTTTTTTTGTTGTTGATACCGATCGATGATCACATGCATAATTTCATCGATTAATCCCACGCCATTGATTTGCCCGGCATGAACTGCTTGTTCGGGATGGTGAAGTAAGTCTTTCCGGTGGTTCATTTTTTGTGCAAATGCTCTGGCAGCTTGAAAATTGGCAAAGATAATATTTCCATTTGTCGCAAAGAGGGTTTGATCGAATTGATAAAAATCACGCGCATTTCGTGAAATATGAAGTTCCATCATGCGGTTATCCTCACATGGCAGATATAAATTTATATTTCGATTTTAGAAATAATCGAACCAGAAAAACGAATTGCACCAAGATCGTAAGCAATAAAGACCGATTTTCTCTCAATTATACTGGGTTAACTTACTGAAATAAAAAAGATACTAATACATATGCTAGCTTCGGCAAGCTCAGCAGCCAGCGTCTTCAGCAAACTCCGCCTCTATTGGCTGAGCGCAGTGGAGGGTGGTATACCGAACAATCTTGCATCGTTTCCGTATGTATAATGCAGACACGCATTGTTAGAATTGGCGACTGAAA
>JAAZNS010000109.1 GCA_012798185.1 Chloroflexota bacterium
AATATATTGCAAATTACGATAGTAGTGAAGAGTTGCACATTGGCGAAATCATGATCTTCGATAATCATGCCTATGCTGAAGTTGTTGAAGAGAAATCCGGTATTGGTGCATTTGAGCTGCTTGTGGACCCTGATAATCTGGCAGTCTTCCCCGAGATGGGTCCAAATATGATGTGGAACCTTAAATATGGACACATGCGCGGGGGCATGATGGGCAGTGGTTTTTACAACGGTGAAGCTGAAATGCCGATTAACGGAGAAGAAGCCATCCGTATTGCTAATGAATATTTGAGTTCAAATGGAAGCGATTTAACTGCATACGATCATCCTGATCCATTCTACGGCTATTACACCATTCATACCATGAAGAATGGAAAAGTGTTTGGCATGCTGAGCGTAAACGGTTATGACGGAGAAGTTTATATACATACCTGGCATGGGGATTTTATAGAAATGACCGAGCATGATGATTAAAGCTTGTTGAATCAGGAAATAGATCAAATATTAATTAAATTGAGAAAGGAAAGGGTTAAATATGCTTCAAAAATTATTCGTCTTTTTGTTAGTAGGATTACTACTTTCTTCTTGCGCCGTGCTGCCTGGTCTGAGTTCTAAATCTAATTAAAGGGGATATGAAATGATTGCTGTCCAGGACATTAATAACTTGAAGGATACGGAAGAATTCACATTAATTAATGTCCATATCCCGCTAGAGGGAAATATTCCTGATACCGATGCTGAAATCCCATTTGATGATGTTGAAAGTTATATTGGTTTGCTGCCGGATAATAAAGAGGAAAAGATCATTATCTACTGCCGGTCTGGTTCAATGGGAGACATAGCCTCTCAAACACTCGTTAACCTTGGTTATACCGATGTTTTAAATCTGGAAGGCGGCTATAACGCATGGAAGGCAATTGGTCTTCGTTCGAGGAAAAATAAAAATGAAACGATATCTATTATTCGGAATTGTTTTTGCTTTTATAATAAGCGCCTGCTCCAGTTTGGCTTCCGCTGATAAAACTGTGTTGTCCGACAAATACGGGGTTGTTACGGTTTTCACGGCACCTACCTGAGGATGCTGCACGGGATGGAGCGCGTACCTTGAAAAAAACGGTTTTGTAGTCGATCTCAATGAAACACTCGAGATTGAAAAAATAAAATCAGAAAAACAGGTACCGTAATCGCTCTATTCCTGCCATACAGCCATCGTGAATGGCTACGTAATTGAAGGACATGTGCCAGTAAAAGAAATAATCAGGCTATTAGAAGAAAGGCCGGACGTGATTGGGATCGCCGTTGGCGGTATGCCGCCCGGTTCGCCAGGGATGGATCTTACTGGATTCGAAAATGATCCCTTTGATGTGGTGACATTCGCAAAAAACGGAGATATAGAAATCTTTTCAAGTTATCCAAAATGAGGACATTGTCAATAGCGATGATTCGTTGGAATTATTGGTATATCCGAAAAAATACTTAATAAAGAAAACGAACAAATTAATGAGATGTTTATACAAAATTGAGTAAATGGAAGATATGTTAATTAATAGACAGATTAGATTTAATAGGAAAGGAAGATGAAAATGGGAAAAAACAAAGATATGCATAAACATGAAATGATGGAACAGATGAAATACACCTGTCCAATGCATCCTGAGATCGTTCAGGATCATCCCGGTAATTGTTCTAAATGTGGGATGGCGCTGGTACCTGGTGAGAAACCGATGATGGTGGAGAATACTGAATATACATGCCCAATGCATCCTGAAATAATACAGGATCATCCAGGAAGTTGTCCCAAATGTGGTATGTTCCTTGAGCCCATTGGAGATGTAAACAATAGTGAAGACTAAAACTGAATATACATGCCCAATGCACCCTGAGGTCGTTCAGGATCATATAGGTAATTGTCCGAAATGCGGAATGATGCTTGAAACTCGTGGTGTATCGATGGCGAAGACAACGACTGAATATACTTGCCCTATGCACCCTGAAATTATCCAAGATCATCCTGGTAATTGTCCAAAATGCGGGATGACTCTGGAACCATTAACGGTAAACACTGAAGAGAAAAACGAAGAACTCACCTATATGAGCCGCCGCTTTTGGATCAGTACTGTTTTAGCTGTTCCCGTTTTTCTAATTGCGATGGTCGCTGACCTTATGCCTGCTTGGTTGCCGTTTGGGATAACCATGCACACTGTTCAATGGATCGAGTTTGCCTTAGCAACCCCTGTAGTATTGTGGGGTGGATGGCCATTTTTTATCCGGGGCTGGAAATCAATACAGACATGGAATCTCAATATGTTTACCCTGATCGCTATGGGTGTCTCAGTCGCTTGGGGATATAGTGTTATTGCTTTATTATTCCCACAGATTTTTCCACCCATTATGCAAACGGATGGCGGTTTGGTACATGTTTATTTCGAAGCTTCAGCCGTTATTACAGCACTTGTGCTCTTAGGGCAAGTGCTCGAATTACGAGCTCGCTCACGAACTAATGCAGCGATTCAAATGCTATTAAATCTTGCCCCAAATACAGCACGCATCGTACGAAAAGATGGATCTGAAGAAGATATCCCGCTGGAACATGTACAATCTGGTGATACGTTGCGTGTTCGTCCAGGCGAGAAAATACCTGTTGATGGCGTTGTAGTCGATGGAGAAAGCAGCGTAGATGAATCGATGGTCACAGGTGAGTCGATTCCTGTGGCAAAATCTACCGGCGAAAAACTGATTGGTGCAACAGTTAATGGAACTGGTAGTTTATTAATGAAAGCAGAAAAAGTAGGATCTGATACCTTGCTTGCTCAAATCGTCAAAATGGTAGCAGAGGCTCAGCGCTCACGTGCACCTATTCAAAAATTAGCTGATGTTGTAGCAGGTTATTTTGTTCCTATCGTTGTAGGTGCTTCTGTTATTACTTTTATCGGCTGGTTTTTATTCGGGCCAGAACCAAAGCTCGCACATGCCATTGTTAATGCCGTTGCTGTGCTTATTATCGCATGTCCATGTGCTTTAGGACTAGCTACACCAATATCTATAATGGTGGGAACCGGGCGTGGTGCGACTGCAGGAGTATTAATAAAGAATGCCGAAGCGCTTGAGATCATGGAAAAAGTTGACACACTTGTTGTGGATAAGACGGGTACGCTAACTGAAGGTAAACCAAAACTAATAGCTGTTCAATCTGAAAAAGGGTTTACTGAAGATAAGGTTTTACGTATAGCAGCCAGTTTGGAACGTGCCAGTGAACATCCTCTGGCTGAAGCTATCGTTCGTGGCGCGGAAGAAGAGGGGATCAAGCTGGTAAAGACAAATGATTTCCAATCTATTACCGGTAAAGGTGTCACAGGGAAAGTTAATGGACGAACTGTTGCGGTAGGTAATGCAAAATTATTGGAAAACTTGGATATCAATCCCGGTGATTTGCCACAACGAGCGGTCAATTTACGCGGAGATGGTAATACTGTTATGTTGGTTGCCATAAATGGGAAGGCAGCGGGTTTGATTGCTGTTGCTGACCCCATCAAAGATTCAACCCCGGAAGCCATTCGTGATTTGCATTCTGAAGGAATCAAGATTGTTATGCTCACTGGTGATAGCCAAACTACGGCAAACGCAGTTGCCGGCAAATTAAGTATCGATCAAGTCCAGGCGGAGGTAATGCCTGAACAAAAAGTCTCCGTGGTTAAACAACTTCAAGCAGAAGGACATATTGTCGCTATGGCGGGTGATGGGATTAACGATGCGCCTGCTTTGGCGCAGGCTCAAGTTGGGATAGCGATGGGTACAGGTACAGATGTGGCTATGGAAAGCGCTGGTGTCACATTAATCAAGGGTGATCTGAGGGGAATTGTCAGAGCAAGACGTTTAAGCCGAGCGACAATGCGCAACATCAGGCAGAATCTTTTCTTTGCTTTCATTTATAACTCTGTGGGCGTTCCAATTGCCGCGGGAGTGTTATACCCGTTCTTTGGAATACTGCTGTCACCGATAATCGCTGCTGCAGCGATGAGCTTTAGCTCAGTGTCAGTGATCAGCAATGCTTTGAGACTTAGACGCGCGAAATTATAATTTTGAAAAAGTCAATATGCCAAGTGTTTTACCGGCGTGATAAAAAAGAAACATTTTTCAACTTATTGGCAGGTGAGGTGCATATTATTTATGAATCTCACCTGTTACCTTATACCCGTTTTTTATGTATCCTCTGGATATATTTTGCCTAACTAAATATTAATCGTAAAATATAAAAAGTGCTCCCTCCATTTATTGATGAAATCACTTTCTGTAGATTCTATCTCAACAATCACCCACCTACATCAGTTGATTGTTTCTTAATTAAACAAAAACCAAATCGAAATATCTAATTCCTTTACGGAAAAGAATCTCTATTCTTTTGTTATTTTAAAAATGATATTAATGATTTTCTTGAACAGAATTATTTAGAAACAAAATATTTTCATTATTTGAGTCGCCTTTCCTCTCCTGTGTGCAATTCGTGTGCAAAAGCGGTGGAATTTATGGAAACAATGGACACTATGGATTTTTTTTGCCCTAATTTTAGACAAAATGGACGCTATAGACCCCAAAATACCCTATGAACACACCTGCGAATGAATGGGGTGCAAGAGGTCGGAGGTTCAAATCCTCTCGCCCCGATCTGGTAAAAATATATTTTATATAACAAAGCCACCCATAGTAGGCGGCTTTGTTACATCTATTTTGTACGCAGCTTTTGTTGATTAATTTGCCATAAATATAATATCATATTGACTCTTATCGATTTGACATATATAATGCTCACATTGATATTGTTCGATATGAGGTATGGGTATGGAAAAATATCTGGATAATGCAAAAGTCTTCAAAGCATTAGGTGAACCTAAAAGGATCATGATCATTGATATGCTTTCATGTGGTGAGCTTTGTGCCTGCATGATTTTGAAGAAATTTGAGATGTCCCAATCCACGTTATCCCATCATATGAAACTTCTCTGCGAGTGTGGGCTTGTAAACAGTAGTGAAAAGGGTAAATGGACATACTATTCAGTGAATACAGATACTTTAAACAAGACAAAACAGTTTCTTGACGATATCACAAATGAAAAGGAAAACTGTATTTGTAAAGAAGATAATTCCTGCTGCAAAGGAAGTAATGAAAATGAGTGATGAAAGATCTTGCTGCTGTTCATCAAATGATTGTTGTGTTGAAAAATCCTTGACAGTGTATGACAAAAAGGATAAATGGGTAGTGGATGAAATCCATACATCGAAAGGTACCGTGCTTGTGGTTTCAACTAATCTTGATATGAAGGATTTTTTCGAAGCATGGAAAGTACGCTGGGGTATAGGCAGGATGGATTATAAGATCAGTCCAGGGCTTTATGCAGTAGGCAATCCAGATCAAACTTCCCCCGTATTGGTTAGTGTAAATTACAAACTGACATTTAATGCTTTACGGAAAGAACTTGCAGGATTGGACTGCTGGATTCTGGTACTCGATACAAAGGGCATCAATGTTTGGTGTGCTGCTGGTAAAGGGACCTTTGGAACTAATGAGCTGGTACATCGCATATTAAAAACGGAACTATCCGAAATTGTTTCACACAAGAAATTAGTGTTACCTCAGCTGGGTGCACCTGGTGTGAGCGCCCATGAAGTGACCAAACAGACCGGGTTTTCTATAGTTTATGGTCCAGTGAGAGCAAAGGATATAAAAGCTTTTCTGACATCAGATTTCAAGGCTACAGAAGATATGCGTACGGTTAAATTCACATTATGGGATAGATTAGTTCTTACTCCCATAGATCTGGTTGCTGCAATAAAGAAATCATTGATAGTTTTCGGAATATTGTTCATAGTAAACCTGTTTGCCGCAAAGCCTTTCGGACTAGCTGATTTTATTATCTATACAGGAACTGTGGTAACTGGAACTGTAATTACACCCGTTCTCCTTCCCTATATTCCTGGAAGAGCGTTTGCATGGAAGGGTTGGCTATTTGGGCTCCTATGGACAGCCGGATCGGTTTGGTTGAACGGCTGGTTTACTTCCGAATTTTTACTTGTGGCGATAGGTTATCTGCTTGTGCTTCCATCGTTATCAGCTTTTCTATCGATGAACTTCACGGGATCATCAACGTATACTTCCTATTCCGGCGTTATCAAGGAAATGAAAACAGCAATACCACTCATTGCTCTTTCATCCATCACGGGTATTTTGCTGGTATTGATCAATAGTCTGCTGGCTTAGATAGGAGTTTGTAATGGACCACAAATATCTTAAAAATGTCACCACATTGAATTTATCGGTTGAAAAATGTATTGGCTGCGGAAGGTGCGTGGAAGTCTGTCCTCATAGAGTGTTTATTTTAAATGAAAGAAAAGCACAGATAAAAGATAAGGATATGTGCATGGAATGTGGGGCTTGCATGGTCAATTGCCCTGTAAATGCCATCACAGTAAGAGCTGGCGTGGGATGTGCCGCTGCCGTGATCATGGGTTGGCTTACAGGAAGGGAACCCAGTTGCGATTGTTCAATGGATGGGAAAAATTGCTGCAACGAGGATGTGATTTTATGAAAAAGGTGAATACAGGCTTAAGTTTCTTTGAAAAATATTTGACCATTTGGGTTTTATTATGTATGGCAGCTGGCATCCTGATCGGAAAATTTCTGCCTTTTATTCCTGCGTTTTTAGAGCGTTTCGAATATGCGCATACATCTATTCCTATTGCGGTGTTGATTTGGATAATGATCTACCCTATGATGCTGAAAGTTGATTTTCAATCCATTAAAAATGTTCGCAAGCACCCACAGGGATTTCTTGTATCAAGCGGAACAAGCTGGCTGATCAAACCCTTTTTAATGTTCGGTCTTGCAACTTTTTTCTTCTATACAGTATTCAAAGCCTTTATTCCTGCTGATCTGGCAAGACATTATGTGGCAGGGGCAGTTTTGCTGGGAGCCGCTCCCTGTACTGCGATGGTATTCGTGTGGAGTCATCTGACAAAGGGTGATCCTGCTCATACACTCGTTCAAGTATCCATTAACGACCTCCTGATTATTTTCCTGTTCGCACCGATCGTATCTTTTTTACTGGGTGTATCAAATATTCACGTTCCCTGGGATGTACTTCTTTTTTCCGTTGTTGTATTTGTGGCGATCCCTTTAGCAGGAGGTGCATTAACCCGCGCGTGGATGATCCGACACAAAGGAACGGATTATTTTGATGACTCTTTTCTCCCCAAATTCAGCAGTGTGACAACCGTAGGGTTGCTGTTGACACTGGTTATCATTTTTTCATTTCAGGGGGATGTTATACTGAACAATCCTCTGCATGTACTGATGATTGCCGTACCGCTGATACTGCAAAATATCATAACGTCGTTCTTTGCCTATCTGTTATGCAAAAAA
>JAAZNS010000110.1 GCA_012798185.1 Chloroflexota bacterium
CAGGAACCGCAAGCGGAAAAACGTTATGTTACAATTTGCCCATTTTTAATGAATTGATTTTAAATAATAAATGCCGGGCTCTATATTTATTCCCAACAAAAGCATTAGCGCAAGATCAGCATCATAAACTTCTTGAATTATCAGGTTCAATCACAAAACAAAAAATCATTTCAGCTATTTATGACGGTGACACCCCTCAGACATCACGCCCAGAGATCCGCACCAAAGCCCGTATTGTAATTTCAAATCCCGATATGCTACATATCGGAATATTGCCTCACCATACCAATTGGGCAGATTTTTTCCGTAATTTACGCTTTGTTGTTATCGACGAAGCCCATATCTACCGCGGCATTTTTGGATCGCATGTTGCCAATGTCTTGAGAAGATTGAACCGGATTGCAAATTACTATGGCTCATATCCTCAATTTATTGCCACTACTGCAACCATTGCCAATCCGGTTGAGCACATTCAGAAATTAACCGAACGCCCTTTTAATCTCATCGATGCCGATGGTTCTCTGCGCGGGGAAAAGCACTTCTTGATTTATAATCCTCCAATAATCGACCAGGAATTGGGCATCAGACGAAGTTCACTTCAAGAATCAATCCGACTTAGTGACGATTTGCTCACCTATGATATCCAAACAATTGTATTCGGTAGGTCGCGCCGTACAATCGAAATGGTTTTGACCTATCTAAAAGAAAAAATTAAAGCTTCCTCTCCATACAATCGGCAAGACGAAACAGAGACTGTACGTGGTTACCGTAGTGGATACCTTCCCATTCAGCGAAGAACGATTGAAAAAGATTTGAGAGAAGGTAAGACCAGGTTGGTAGCAGCAACAAATGCGCTTGAATTGGGAATCGATATTGGCGATATTAACGCAGCTATTTTAATTGGTTACCCTGGATCGATTGCTTCAACAAGACAGCAAGCAGGTCGGGCAGGCAGAGGCAGCGCTGCTTCACTGGCAGTATTGGTTTGCACTGCAGATCCCTTGGATCAATTTCTCGGCCGCCACCCAGAATTTATTCTAGAAAAATCGCCGGAAAAAGCGCTCATTGATCCCAACAACCTTTTGATATGTCTTGGACATATCCGTTGTGCAGCATTTGAATTACCTTTTCTTCAAAGGGAATCATTTGGCAATCTAGGATCAGAATTGACTGAAGAATATCTCTCATTTCTGGCTAATGAGCAACAATTATATCTTTCCAAAAATAAATATTTTTGGATGGCTGATCAATATCCGGCTCAAAAAATCTCACTAAGAACTGCTTCTTCGGAAAATATCAGCCTTCAAATTGAACAAGAAAATCGTTCCATGAAAATCGGCGAAGTTGATTATCAAAGTTCTTTTTGGCTGGTACACCCCAGAGCAGTATATATTCATGAAGGTCAACAATTTATTGTGGAAGAACTTGATTTTGATCAGCATAAGGCTTTTTTGTCCAGGGAAGATACCGATTACTATACCTTACCCATTCAGGAGACTACAGTTCAATTGATCAATAAAATGGGTGAAGATAAAATCCCTCAAAATCAATCTTTCTTAGCTACGTCAGCTTTTGGTGAGGTTTCTGTAACTACCCAGGTAAAAGGATTCCGGAAATTGCAATGGTTTACCAATGAGCCATTAGGAACCGAAGACCTTGATCTCCCATCTTCGGAACTCCAGACAACAGCATTCTGGCTGTCACTATCCGATCGTCTGATCGAGCAGCTGCGAGATAAAGGATTGTGGTTAAACGATCGTAATAATTATGGTCCTCAATGGAATGTAATACGTGAAAAAGTACGTCGTCGCGATAACTATCGCTGCCAGCACTGTGGCATAATCGAAAAAGACCGGGCGCACGATGTTCATCATAAAATTCCACTACGGGCTTTTAGCTCGCTTGACCAAGCCAACCAACTAGAGAATTTAATCACTTTATGCCATAATTGTCACAGCCTTGCAGAAAGTACGCTGCGTATGCGATCCGGACTGGCGGGGTTGACCCATATCCTTGGTCATCTTGCACCGTTATACTTGATGTGTGACCCCTCTGATCTCGGAATGCATAGTGATCCTCGTTCAAATATTGCCGATAGCCAACCTACAATTATTATTTATGATAATGTTCCCGCCGGTATTGGTTTTTCAGAGCGTCTTTTTCATATGGTATATGATCTCCTATTGGCTGCTTTTGATCAGATATCTGCCTGTCCGTGTCAGGACGGCTGCCCATCATGTGTTGGGCCAGGCGGTGTAAATGGTACTGGCGGGAAACAAGAAACATTATCCATCATTGAATTGTTAACATCAACGAATTAAAATCAAATCTTTAATGTCTACTCTATCAGATAAACTTAAATCTCTTGGTGTCCAAATCGGAGCAAAACAACTTTCGCCTGCGAAAAATAAACCTATTTCGATTGAAGAAACAACCGGAGGTTTTTCACTCAATACGATTAATGGAGAAACTTTCGTCGTTGATTCGTATATTCAAGATACGAATATCCTTGCACTCCCCATCTCGAATTTTGAAAAATCAATTGGTGGTATAGCTAAATGGATTAATAATCCTAGTCTCATTGAGTTGTCCAAAAATCAATTTTGTTTCGTCGATATTGAAACAACTGGGTTATCGGGCGGTTCGGGTACTCTCGCTTTCCTTATTGGCGCCGGAATATTCTCTGAAGATTCTTTTTGGGTAAGACAATTCTTTATGCGTGATCCTTCGGAAGAGATCGCCCAGCTTACGGCTTTCGAACAATTTATTTCCCCATGCCGCGCCCTGGTAACATATAACGGCAAATCCTTTGATGCCCCGATTCTTAATGCTCGCTATACAATTCATGGGCTGCGGTCTCCTCTTGTTAATCTAATTCATATTGACTTATTACACCTAGCCCGTCGTTTTTGGCCCTATCGTCTACCCAGCCGTACATTGAGCAACCTTGAAATTCAAATTCTGAACATTTCCCGTACAGAAGAAGATATTCCAGGTTGGATGATTCCCCAGATGTATCTGGATTATCTTTACACAGGAGATGCAAATCCATTAAAACGGGTTTTTTATCACAACTTACAAGATGCAATTACACTAGTAAAATTATTAGATTACTCGGGATATGTTCTTGCTGATCCGCTATCAAGTATCACCGAATATGGTGCAGATTTAATTGCCTTGGCAAAACTGTTCGAAGACATCGGTGATGTAAATTTGGCGGCTGAACTATACTTCCAAGGATTAGATTTTGATCTGCCAGAATCTATAATGTTGGAAGCTATTCATAGGCTATCGTTGATTCATAAAAGAAAAAAACAATTTCAAGATGCCATTAATTTATGGAAAAGAGCTGCTCGTTTTCGATATATTAATGCCCATATCGAATTAGCAAAATACTATGAACATCATGTTCAAGAATATGCTTCTGCTTTATACTGGACAGAATTGGCAATCGAAATCGTCAATGCAGACCCTCAATCTTATAAAAAAGTTGTGCTCGATCAATTAAATCACCGCCTGGAGCGAATATATCGATTGATGGGAAAGTAAATAACACAATTCAGGAATAATTTATGCAAAATGCTATCGATGCAAACTCAAAATATATCCTTAAATTAAACATTATTTTCAACGTTCTCGACGGAGGATTTTTTGGATTTGCTATGGGGTTTGCTTCTTTCGTTACCATAATCCCTCTTTTTGTCAGTACTTTAACCGATTCTGCAGTCATCATTGGCTTGGTCCCTGCCATTCATAATATGGGATGGCAGTTACCGCAATTATTGATTGCGAATAAGGTGGCGCAAAAAACACGTTATAAACCTATGGTGCTGTTAATGACTATCCATGAAAGGCTTCCCTTTTTAGGACTTGCCCTCGTGGCTTTTTTTATGGTAACCATGAGCCAAAAACTAGCACTTTATATAACTTTTATCATATTAATTTGGCAGGGATTGGGCAGCGGTTTTACAGCAAATCCCTGGCAAAGTATGATTGCTAAAATCATTCCGCCTCATCTTCGAGGTACATTCATCGGCTCTCAGGCTTCGGCAGCAAATTTGTTAGCCAGTGTTAGTGCTATCATCGCCGGAATCTTACTTGATAGATTTGAATATCCAATAAATTTCACATTTTGTTTTGGCTTAAACTGCATTGCAATGGTAATATCATGGATTTTCTTAGCTCAAGTGCGTGAAGAAGAAAAGCCAAATTCTATTGAGATTCATTCAAGAAAAAATTTTTGGGATAGTATTAAAAAGATAATCAGGAAAGAGAGCAAATTTCGCTGGTTTATTATCGTTCGATGGCTTTCACAATTTGCAGTAATGGCTTTTGCTTTTTACACAGTATACGCTGTAAAAAAATTGGGGATGAATGAGATACAAGTGGGATTGATGACCAGCGTTTACATGGGCAGTCAAATCATCGCCAATCCGATAATGGGATTCATCGGAGACCACTACAGCCATCGAATTGTAATGCAACTGGGCATGTTTTCAGCTTTTGTCAGTGCACTTTTAGCGGTATTTGCACCAACACCCTCATTGTTTTATTTAATATTTCTTTTAGCAGGTATTGCAAATGTAGCAGTTTGGAATACTGCCTTAGCTATGACTATCGAGTTTGGAGAAGACCATGAGAAGCCATATTACATTGGTCTGGCAAATACAGTTGTTGCACCGATGACCATATTGGCGCCAGTTTTCGGGGGATGGCTGGCAGATACTCTTAACTATTCATCGACATTTTTTGCCGCGTCTATCGGAGGGTTATTGACAATTCTCGCTCTTCAAATCCTTCATCATCAAAAGCCGCAAAAAATGACCTCACCATATAATCAACTTTCCAATTGAATTATCGTATAAGTTTAATATAGAGTATTTATCCGTATGATAAAATCACAATAATTGCCCTTACTATCCATTCAGGAGAGAATGCCATGGCAAAAAGTTACATTAACAGCTTGCTTGCCCAAAATGAAAAAATCATCCTTGTTTCAAGACAGCATTGGTTTATCCTGTTTAGCTCTATCTTACTCGAGATTATTCTCATCATTGCCATCACGATCATTGCTGCAGTATGTGGCGTGTTTTTAGCGCCGTTAATTGGCATCAGCAGCGGCATCATTACAATCGTTGGTGCAATAATCGCCCTTATCCCTCTAGTATCGATGTTATTCGATATTTTCAAATGGCGGAATCATCAATATATGATCACAAATCGAAGAGTAATCCAAATATCGGGTATTTTTAATAAAAGCATAACTGACAGCTCATTAGAAAAAGTAAACGATGTCCATATGGAGCAATCGTTTTTCGGTAGAATTTTCGATTATGGAGATGTAGAAATATTAACCGCAAGTGAACTGGGAGTTAATCAATTTAAGCGGATAGCCAAACCTGTTTCATTTAAAACAGCCATGTTGAATGCTAAAGAACAACTTGAGCATGGCGATGTTGAAATGTCCACCGAAAATATTCCTGATGTGATCGCCCGGCTTGATCAATTGCGATCTCAAGGAATATTAAGCGAAGATGAATTTCAAAAGAAAAAATCAGAGCTTCTTTCAAAACTATAATAAATTATGACCAATTATTTTTTATACGAAACACTAACCTGGCCGGAAATTGATTCTCTTCCAAGAGACACTCCGCTTATTCTTCCTTTAGGATCTGGTTATTCTAAGGAAAAACTTAGCAGTGTATTAAGCAATCCCAATCAAATAGGAATATTGCCTGAGTTTCCTTTTGGCTGGGAAGGAAGTGGATTAAAAATTCATACTGCTATATTATCAAAATATCTTCTAAATCTAATCAACAGTCTAAAAGACGATGGATTTTCTCGTGTTTACGCTTTAATTCCACAAGGGTTAAATTTGGATTTAGGGAGCAATTTTATTGCGTTACCCAATAATTACAAAAACATTATTCAGCTACCGCTTGACAGTGATAAAGACAAAGTGGTGATAATTCCCATTGGACATACTGAACAGCACGGCTATCATCTCCCCATGAGTACTGATACCCTGATCATCGAAGCCATCGCTAAAGGAACCGAGCAAAGTATTCCCCATTTGGCAACCACGCTCCCTGTGATGCCTTATGGAGTCAGCACTCACCGCGCTGCATTTGCAGGAACTTTAAACGCCGGCGGAAGGGCTTTTGAAGATTTTTGGGTCGATGTAGTGAACACCTTAGTGGTGCGCGGATTTACACGATTTTATCTCATGAGTGGACACGGTGGAAATAGTTCGTTTCTAACAAATGTTATTAAATATGCTGGTGAACAGCATAGACGAATATTTTGTGCTACTGCCTGGCTTTATCTTTCAGGAAAAGAAGGTATTGAATCCCTTGAAAAACACCGCAAATCAAAATTAGGCGGAATGGGTCATGCTTGCGAATTGG
>JAAZNS010000111.1 GCA_012798185.1 Chloroflexota bacterium
ATGTCGCTGAATGTGCGCTCTCAAACCCTCAATGTTCGGTGTGGCACATCCAACACCGATTTAAAATGTATTGATGCCCAGGAATTTCCTCCCATCCCCTCTCCGGATCTGGGAAATGCCATCCAAATGAATATGATGGATATCAAGGAAATGATCCAGCAGGTTGCATTTGCTGCTTCGACCGATGAAGCGCGCCCCATCCTCACTGGCGTTCAGATACAGGTAAGCGGCAATCAGATCACTTTAAGTGCAGCCGATGGGTTCCGCTTATCGATTCGAAGAAATACGCTTTCCACATCTGTATCCCGCCCAATCAGTGTGGTTATTCCTGCCCGAGCCCTCACCGAACTGGCGCGTATTGCCTCAGATGGCGAACAAACCCTTTATATGGTAATGCCGCCAGGAAGAGGACAGGTAATCTTCCATATGAAAGATGTCGAATTGGTATCGCAATTAATTGAAGGCGCATTTCCAGACCTTGAACAACTGATTCCCCAGCGTTATAACACACGCACCGTTCTCTCAACTTCTTCTTTCCTGAAAGCCAGTAAACAAGCCGAAATCTTCGCCCGCGAAGGATCGCATATTGCCCGCATTAATATTATCTCAGGCGGAGAAGATGCCCCTGGTCAGGTAGAAATTTCAGGACAATCTGAAGAAACCGGCTTTCAGCAAACCACCATGGACGCGACCATCGAGGGACAAAATCAGCTTATTGCTTTCAATGTGCGCTTTTTGCGGGAAGTTCTGGATGTGATCAAAACGCCTAATGTCGCCATTGAAACCACTTCCGATACCAGCCCGGGTGTGATCCGCCCCGTTGGCGAAGAGAATTTCATTCATGTGATTATGCCCATGCACCTGGGCAGCTAACCCTATATGAAAAAATTTATTGCGGTAGCCGGTAATATTGGGGTTGGAAAATCAACACTGGTAACCCTGCTTAGCGCGCACTTAGGATGGAAACCATTTTATGAACCAGTCGCTGAAAATCCGTATCTGGCAGATTTTTACTACAACATGCGTGCCTGGGCATTCCATTCGCAAATTTTCTTCCTCACCCAAAGATTACGGGCTCACCGACAGTTATTAGATCACCCCACATCGGCAATTCAAGATCGCAGTGTATATGAAGATGCCGAGATATTCGCTCGAAATTTATATATCCAGGGTCTTATCAACGATCGCGATTACGGCGCCTATTGCGAGTTATACCAGGTGCTAACTGAGTTTTTACCCCCTCCCGATTTAGTGATTTTCCTAAAAGCCGATGTAGATGTTTTGATCCATCGTATCAATTCCCGAGGCAGAGAGTATGAACGGAAAATTACTCCGGAGTATCTTTCTCAATTAAATACCCTTTATGATGATTGGATAACCCACTTCAACCTTTGCCCGGTGCTCACCGTGCCTGCGGGGGATATGGATTTTGTAGCCCGCCCTCTTCATCTCAATCTTATCGTGGAAAAAGTTCAAGAAAAACTCATGGGAAAAGAGGAAGTGATTTTCGATCCACAAGAAATTGCATAATAAACAAAACGCAGCGATTTATGCATAATAATAACGCAATAAACCACCGCGCCATATTGACTTCCAAACTGAGTACCCCCATTCATTAATAGAATTAAATCAAGATTTAATCTATTCTTCTTCTTTCGTTTTCGCTTCTTCTTTTTCCTTTTCTTTATCACCACTTAACCCCTCTCGAAATGCCCGAATACCCTGGCCGATTTCTCCAGCGATCTTTCCGATTCTTCCCACACCAAAAAGCAGGATAACGATAACCAGGATAATGGCTAGTTCAGGAACACCAAAACGAAATCCCATTCTAAACTCCTTTATAGATTTCAGTCTTATTTTTGTAATCTATCATTAAACAGTTAACTGCTATATTTTACTACCAGTTGTCATCATTCTTCGGTGACATTCGACCTTTGCCCAAAGTTATTAATTCAATTATCATATTCACTATATTGAATATAATATCCTGTTTTGAAATATAAATCAGCTAATATTATGTTTTTTAAGAATATATCAGTGAGGAATTATGAAAAAAGAATCTCTGGAAAAATTAAATTTTGAAAAACAAGCTCGCTTATTTAAAGCACTCATGCACCCCGCACGCCTGGCAATTCTGGATGTATTACGCTATGGCGAACATTGCGTATGCCACCTGGAAGCAGCCTTAGGTTACCGCCAGGCATATATCTCCCAGCAATTAATGCTGTTACGTGATGCGGGCATTATCGAAGACCGTCGTAACGGCTGGAATATTTTTTATCGCGTGATTAATCCGGGAATATATACCGTTATCGATGCTGCACACCAAATAACCGGCACCTATTGCGGATCAGAACCATCGAGGCAGTATGAAAAACCTTTATCAAACTGTCCTTGTCCCAAATGCAACGCGGATAAAGGAATTTCGCTAAATTTAAATAAGGAACATGCCTGCCCGCCCGTAGAAGGATCACTGAAAACAATTTCGATAAAAATGGAAAACTAATATGCACCCACATGCCAGTGAAAGTGTTGAAAAACGCTTCATCCTCTCCATTGTATTAACGCTTATTATTTTTGCGGCAGAAATTATAGGAGGGTTGTGGACCGGCAGCCTGGCGCTTTTATCCGACGCCGCTCACGTTTTCATGGATGTATTCGCCCTCGGTTTAAGTTACATCGCTTTACGGCTCTCGGCATTACCGCCCGATGACCGCCACACTTACGGTTATCATCGTTTAGAGGTATTGGCTGCCCTGATCAACGGCATCACCCTGGGCGCAATTGCGATTGGGATATTTTCCGAAGCCTGGGAACGCTGGCAAAACCCCGCAGCGATTAAAAGCCTGGAAATGCTGATTATTGCAACTATCGGATTATTGGTCAACCTGTTAGTGGCTTTTGTACTTCATAATCCGGGAGAAAGCGGGCATGGTCATGAACACCATCATACCGAAGACGTTAATGTAAAAAGCGCTTACCTGCATGTGTTAGGAGATGCCATTTCATCGATTGGCGTCATTGTCGCGGCGCTCATTATCTGGAAAACCGGCTGGCAATGGGTCGATCCGCTGATGAGCGTATTGATCGGGGTGTTGATACTGGCCAGCTCCTGGCGGGTTTTGCGCAGTTCACTTCATATTTTGGTTGAAGGGGTGCCCGAAGGATTATCCCTCAACGAGCTCGGCAGCACCATGAGCAGCATCCCTGGGGTAATCGAAGTTCATGATTTACATGTATGGAGCCTCTGTTCCGGGCGTGTTGCGCTAAGCGCCCATATATCAGTTGAAGACCAAAATACCCAATCAAACGCCGCATTGATGGCAGCGCTAAAGCACGAACTGTACGAGCATTTTGGCATTGAGCATACCACCATTCAATTTGAGTGTTTGACCTGCGGGCAAGGAAACTCATTGATCACTCCTACGTGAAAAAAATCGATGTTCAATATGACATAATACACTATTTACAAATTACAGCTAAGAAGTTATTATATTCATCATTTTGAATATGTTATTTATAAATGAAGAATATGAAATATGGCAAAAGATCTCAAACAAACCACCTGGCATGGCGTCCCTCGGGAGAATATTCCCTGGTATCCCACCGTCGATTCGGAAATATGTAATGGATGTGAATTATGTTTTGTTACCTGCGGTCGTGACGTATACGAAATAGAGATAAAAGATAACAAACACCGTAAAGCCAAAGTCGAAAGACCCAATAATTGCATGGTAGGATGTTCAACCTGTGCCGTTGTTTGTCCAACGCAAGCCATCAGTTTTCCATCAAGAGAGGTGGTTTGGGAAATCGAACGTCAATATAAAATTTTCAAAACCGTACGCGCTGAAGCGAAAGAGAAACATAAAAAAGTATGCTGTTAATCATATTCGGAGGTTTTATTAATGTTAATTATTAATTTAATTCAAAGTGGTTTGGGTAACCTGGCAGCTTATCTGGCAGCTCATGTATTGCTTTGCCTGGTACCAGCCTTTTTCATTGCTGGCGGTATGACTGCCCTGATACCAAAAGAATCGGTAACTCGATTTCTGGGCAGGAATACGCCCAAATATATATCTTACCCGGCAGCAGTATTAGCTGGGTCGGTTTTAGCAGTCTGCTCTTGCACCATCGTTCCTCTATTTGCTGGCATCTATAAAAAAGGTGCTGGTATTGGTCCCGCGATTACATTTTTATTCTTTGCCCCAGCAGCCAATATTTTAGCTCTCGTTTACACCGGCGGGGTAATCGGTGTAGACCTGGCATTTGCCCGTTTTTTCCTGTCATTGGCTTTTGGCATCGGTATTGGTTTGATTATGGCGCTTATCTTCAGCAAATCCGACCTGGCACATGATCAGGAAACCGATGAAACCTTTGCTGGAAAAGGCAGTATGCGCCGCGCCACATCGATTTTTTTATTGCTGATGGTGGCACTGCTTCTTTCCGGAACGCTCAAGCTGGATTTCCTGACCAACACATATGGGCATTTCACTTTGCCAATTTCCGGAATGGACAAATTTCAAGATACACTTTACCAGTTGGTGCCTTATGACCCTTCAAAAGGCGAAGAGGGTGTTACAGCCCAAGGCGCGATCTTGATCTTTCTACTTATTCTAATTGCCCTCACTGCCCGTCTTGGATTGGAAAATATCTTAGAGAATTTTTCTAATTGGACATGGTTAGCTTTAGGATTTGTTGCTTCCACACTATTGATTGCCGCAACCAAAATGGTGCCTCATGCCGCCGGATTGGATATTCAATTTACTGGAAAATTCTTTGGCGTTTGTTTGGCTTTGCTGGCTCTTATTTACGTGGCGCGGTATCATCTTACTTCCGATGAAATCCGCGATTGGTTGTGGGAATCCTGGCGCTTTGTAAAACAAATATTTCCCCTCTTGATTGTCGGAGTTTTTGTGGTTGGTGTTATCCGCCAGTTAATCCGCCCCGAATGGATTGAAACCCTGGCAGGGCGCAACACGCTACTCGGCAGTCTGGCTGGTGTTGTTTTTGGAGTATTCATGTATTTTCCCACTTTGGTCGAAGTTCCCATTGCTAACATGTTTCTTGGCTTGGGCATGCACCGCGGTCCCCTCCTGGCATACCTGATGGCAGATCCGGAATTGAGTTTTCAAAGCATCTTGATTACCTCAAAAATCATCGGGAAGCTGAAAACATGGGTTTATGTTGGCTGGGTAGCACTATTTAGTACATTAGCAGGATTAATATACGGTGCATGGATCGACGGCGCGTCACTTTTGAAAATAACCGCTCTTCTGCTATTGTTCTTGGGATTGATGATTTTTAGCTTAATCTGGATTAGCAGACAAAATCGTTTTCGGGCAATTTCATTGCATCAACCTTCTGAATAATTCAATATAAAATTATTTTTATTTGAGATAAACCTTGCAAAAGCAATCCCGTTTTACTTTAAACATCGATGAATATGGTCAAGCTGCATTCCCGCCTGAAATTATTGAATCTTTTGGATTTGCCCCTGGCGCACAACTCTTGATTGAAAAACAATCCACCGGCTTATTCATTCACCGACCAACATCTCATTTAGGGAAAGTATATATCGAACCAACCAATCAGTGTAATTTAAAATGCCTGACCTGCATTCGAAATGCCTGGAATGAACCTGCTGGATGGATGTCGGAAATCACTTTCAAGGGCATCATTTCAGGATTAAATGAAATCCAACCTGTTCCAACCATATTCTTTGGCGGGTATGGAGAGCCACTATTTCATCCTCGAATTGTTGATATGGTAACCCAGGCAAGGAATATTGGTGCAGCAGTCGAATTAATAACCAATGGGATATTGCTTTCAAAAGAAATGTCCAAGCAATTGATTGATGCCGGCATCTCCACTTTATGGGTCTCTTTAGATGGGGCAAAACCAGAAAGCTATGCCGATGTACGCGCCAGTGAATCTTTTGATACGATTCTAAAAAATATACTTGAATTTCGCGATCTTCGAGGGAAAGTACAGAATAACTGCCCCGAAATTGGAATTGCCTTTGTCGCAATGAAACGTAATATCACCGATCTTCCATCGTTGGTCCGTTTGAGTACACAACTTGGTGCCTCACAATATATGGTAACAAACATTCTGCCACACACTCGGGAAATGTGCAGTGAAGCACTGTATTACCAAACCATGAGTCAATACACTTCCATGGCATCTTATTGGCTGCCTCATGTGAACTTACCGCGAATTGATATTAATGATATCACTTCAATGCCATTATATAAAACACTTCGGGCAGACTACAACATCAGCATAAACGGGATGCCAGTAAACACATCATTAAACCGCTGTCCTTTCATCGAAAAAGGAGCAATGGCAATCCGCTGGAATGGTGATGTATCTCCATGCCTGCCTTTAATGCACAATCATACTAGCTATTTGGATGGACGCGAACGAACCGTGAAAAAATATCTTATTGGCAACATAAATAACCATAGCGTGATGGATCTTTGGCAGGATAAAGCTTATGCGGAATTTCGCGCCCGTGTTCAACAATTCGATTTCTCACCTTGCACACTGTGCGGCGGATGTGATCTTTCTGAAACCAATGAAAAAGATTGTTATGGCAATAATTTCCCCACCTGTGGTGGATGTTTATGGGCACAGGGATTAATTCAATGCCCATGATTTAATATATTCTTATGGAGGAACAAATGATCACAATTAAAATTCTCGGTTCTGGTTGTCCCAATTGTCAAAAATTGGCTGCAATTTCACAAAAAGCTGCAGCACAAATGGGTATTGAAGCCGAATTGATAAAAGTGACTGATTATAGTGAAATCATGAAATACCCGATCCTTTCCACTCCAGGGCTGGTGATCAATGAAAAATTAGTCTCTTCCGGCAGGATACCCAGTGAAGCGGAGATTACCAGCTTTCTCGCCTCAGCTTTAGAAGCCGGTTAAATGGATGCGGAAAATTCTCTTTTTGTGTACGGGCAATTCCTGCCGCTCTCAGATAGCTGAAGCGATAACCAATAAATTTTTCAACCAAACCTGGCAAGCCTTCAGCGCTGGAACAAAACCTGCCGGCTTTGTTCATCCCATCGCATTACAGGTACTGGCAGAAATTGGAATCGAACATCAGGGCATATCGAAAAGTGTGGACGAATTCAAAAACCAAGAATTCGATCTAATCGTCACGGTATGTGCCAGCGCGGCTGAAGAATGTCCCATCTGGCTGGGAAAGGGAAAGCGAATCCATTTGGACTTTCCCGATCCCGCCAAAGCCGCAGATACATCTGGAGAAATATTTGCCGTGTTTCGTAAGCTCCGGGATGATATTCAAAATCAAATCGGAAGCCTTTTAAATAATTTCAGCCCTTAAGGTCTCTGCCCGTAAGAAATATGCAATAGCAAGAACAGCATAATAAAAATAGAATTTTCGTTAGATTGGTTTTATTCAATATCACAGATAACCAACAAGAAATATCATTGATAGAATCAATTTCCATTACGCTTTGCCAAGCATAACATTTCTATTCAAGCGGATGAACTGGTTGAGAGCGTTGAATAAGTACTCTTACAAAGATAGTGTTTTTCAACAATCTCATTGGTTAATTCAAAATGGGTTCGTTTTGTTATAAAAGGTATGAAAAAGCCCATGAAAAAAAACCTTAGTTTAGTCCTTGAAGAATCTGAAATAATCGAGCTTTGTCAAATTCTGATGGATGATGACGCTGAAGGAGCATTGTTATTTCTAAAACGCCATTGCAGAGGTAAAGTGAAAGAGCTATTGGAAGGCGGTTGAAAAGTGATGCTCCAAATGCCTGGTACAGGCGTTGAAAATATCCCAAAAACCCAATTCAAATCATGAGAATTCGATGTTTCTCAGTTCTATCGCTTTGGTTCAAACCCTCCCCTGCCTTGCCGAGCTGGGGAAAATCATCGTCATCGGTAAACCCACTCAGCCGCTCGACGATGTACTACCTTATCTGGCAACTTTGCCTGATGTAATCGCCTACAATCCACACGTACCGGCGCTTACCTTCCGCCGTCAAACAGGCTTTATTACCCTCTATTCCGATCGTGTCTATATCACCAAGGTTGATAATGTCGATACCGGAATCGAATTATTGAAAGCTCTCACCGATGCCATTAATGTAACCTGGGAACACCGCGATAATTTGGTAGCAGCTTCTACTATTAAACGGGCGCCAAGACCTTTGGATATCTATTCGATATTACCCCAAACCAACTGTAAAAAATGCGGCGAAGCCACCTGCATGGCATTTGCCTGTTCTTTATTGCTTCAAACACGCACTTGCGAAGAATGTATCCCCTTGCGAGACGATCCGGCTTTTGAGGAACGGATGAACGCCTTAAAATCTATGTTGTAAGCAAAAGTAAATCCCTCAATTCTATCCATGCAGGTTGTGGATTTTTCAACATTCCCATTCCAATTTTTCCATCCGGAGTCCAGAAAGCAAATTGGTTATCAATCCAAATGACCAAGCCCAGAGGACCTTCGGGCGACAAAAAAGTCTCGAAATTTTTTCGATCATCCAAGAAAAAGCTCACTCCAGAAGTTTGCCATTCTATGCGATACTCATGCCACTCTTCGAGATTGCAGCTAAACTGCACGGCGTCTTGCCTGACGATACGCCCTGCCTGTTTTCTGAACAGGCGTGAAATTGGGGGAATAACAAATAATGGCAATAATACCAGCGCTGGCGCAAAAAATATCCCTGGTATATGCGGCGATATAAAAACACCCGCCAGGTTTCCCTCCCCAGGTACATAATCGTGGATGCTCAAATAGTTAGGCAATGACGCTATAAAAAACCAGGCGCAATTTGGCAAAGTGGGCAATTTCCTACTCCCGCCTTGCAAGCCCACAGAGATGCCGAATGGATCATTCCACAATCCAAAGCCCCAGGTACCGGGTATTTGATTGGAAGAAGCGCGAGCTTCTAAACTAATCGAAGCGGGCGGATGCCAAAAGAATTTCGAGCGCGGCAATGCCGTATAATCATCCAATTGCGCCAGACGGTACCTGCCGGACACACCGGGAGGAATTTCAAGGCGCCAACCATCCGGTTACAACGATATGATTTTCGCGCCTGTTGTAGCTTTAGGACGTAAATTCGATATATTCGTTTTATTCATTATCAATATTATCTATGATAATCCTTAATTTAGATATAAGATAACAGGTACAAGCCGGGTCGAAAACTTCCCATAATTTCTATGGTTGAAAAAATATTCCTGCACGCCTGATTACTTGTTGCCTATTACCCCAACTTTATATTCTTACGCGCAAAATATTAAAAATACCTCATCGAAGCAAGGATGCAGTATAATCAGTGGCGCTTGAGGAGGCTCAATGGAAATTACCTGGTATGGACATTCATGCTTTAGATTAACCGAACGAGGCATGGCAACCATCGTTACCGATCCTTATGATCATGACGTGGCTGGATACGAACCCTTAAAATTAAAAGCAGATATCGTAACAGTAAGTCATGATGCCCCTGGACACAATTTTGTTCAAGCAGTCAAGGGAAAATCGCATACTTTAACCGGACCAGGCGAGTATGAAATCGGCAACGTTTTTATTACAGGTGTACAAACTAACGGCTATGGAAAACGTTCTTCAGACGAACCACGCAATACATTATATGTGTTCGATTATAACGGCGTTACGATTGCGCACCTGGGTGACTTGCGGCGCGTTCCAAGTCAAACCGAGGTAGAAGCCTTAGGGACTGTCCATGTTGCCTTGGTCCCTGTGGGTGGAATCAGCGGAGGTCTAAATGCTGCTAAGGCAGCTGAGGTTGTCAGCCTGTTGGAACCGGGAATTGTCATCCCTATGCATTATCAGACTCCAGGTTCTTTGATAAAATTAGCGCCTCTCAGTAAATTTCTTAAAGAAATGGGTTTAGGAGATGTGCCGGTTCAAGAATCGTTGAAAGTCAGTCCTTCTACGATACCTGAAGAAACGCATGTGATCGTCTTGTCATACCAGCACATATAATATGGAGTTTCATCATGGCAGTAAAATTGCTATTAACTTGGGATATATTACCAGGGCGGGAGCAGGAATACTTCGAATTTGTCGTTCGAGATTTTATCCCGAGCGTACAAAAGATGGGGATGGAACCCAGCGATGCCTGGTTTACCGTGTTTGGCGACCACCCTCAAATCATGGTCGCGATGCAATCAGCCAGCATGGATAAAATGGAAAAAATCCTGAAATCTTCTGATTGGGCGTCTTTGAAAAACCAATTATTAGATTATATCGAAGATTTCAAATATAAAATCGTACCTGCCCTTCCAGGCTTTCAATTATAAAGAATTCCCCAAATAATGGTTTCATTTATCACCAGTAATTTACTCGAGTGGTATACGCGTAATGCCCGCCGGCTGCCCTGGAGGAACAATCCATCGCCTTACAAGGTATGGATATCTGAGGTAATGGCACAGCAAACCCAGATCAATACCGTCATACCCTATTTTAATCGCTGGATGGAACGATTCCCAACCATCGCAGACCTGTCGAAAGCACCGCTGCAAGATGTGCTGGTGGCATGGGAAGGACTGGGTTATTATCAAAGAGCACGAAATCTCCACCAGGCTGCACAGATAATCATGACAGACTTTGGCGGCGAATTGCCGGCAAATATCCAGGAACTGCGCAGCCTTCCTGGAATTGGCAGGTATACGGCAGGCGCTATTGCCTCGATAGCTTTTGGATTGGACGAAGCAGTATTGGATGGTAATATCCGCCGGGTACTTTCCCGCTTATTCGATGTTACCGAGCCGATAAATACCTCTGCTGGGGAAAAACGGTTATGGCAGATTGCAAAAGAAAATTTACCCTCTCGAATGGTTGGCACATTTAATCAAGCACTGATGGAATTAGGTGCCCTTGTTTGTACGACTCGGGCACCACATTGCCTGCAATGTCCTCTAACGCAGTTTTGCCAGGCGCGATTGATCGGTGTTCAAGAACAACGCCCGGTAAAGCAAACAAAAAATAAGATCCCGCATTTCACAGTTACCGCTGCCGTGATCGAAAAACAGGGCAAAGTTCTAATTGCCCGCCGCCCTCAAAATGGATTGTTAGGGGGTATGTGGGAATTTCCAGGTGGAAAGACGCAGAACGAAGAAACCTTAGATAGCTGCTTGAAAAGGGAAATTCTGGAAGAACTTGGGATTCCCATTAATATCATAGAACCATTTGGCGTATATCACCATGCCTATACACATTATCGAGTTACTCTGCATGCTTTCTTGTGCACCATCGTTGATGGTGATAAACCCAAACCTCTTGGAGTAGATGCGTTACATTGGAGCAAAATATCTGAATTATCGAAATATCCCATGGGAAAAATCGACCGGCAAATTGCCAATAAATTATTGGAAAAATTTCATGATCATCGTTGATGCGCATCAAGACCTGGCTTGGAATATTGCTACTTTCGGCAGAGATTATTCGCGCTCGGTCTACGAAACCCGCCAGAAAGAAATTGGCAGCTTAGCACCCCAATATAATGGGGATACATTAATTGGATATCCGGAATATCAGCGTGGAAATGTCGCCATCGTGTTTTCTACACTCTTTGCAGCCCCGATTCGGCGCAAACTTGGCGAATGGGATACCGAATGTTATGCAGATACCAAACAAGCGCAAAAAATCTATAAAGGGCAAGCCGATATCTACCTGCGCCTGGTTGATCAACACCCAGATAAATTTCGTTTGCTATTCTGCCAGAATCATTTGGAAGAATTATTGAAATATTGGCGCAATGAGAAAGAAAGTGATAAACCGGTAGGATTAGTTTTATTGATGGAAGGAGCTGAAGCAGTTGATAATCCGCATGAGTTAGCCGAGTGGTGGCAAATCGGGGTCAGAATTATCGGTCCTGCCTGGGCGGGAAATCGCTTTTGCGGCGGTACTGGTGAACCAGGCGAATTAAAGAAAGAAGGGTATGCATTACTGGAATCGATGGCAGAATTTGGGTTTACCCTGGATATCAGCCATATGGACGAAAAGGCAGCCCTTCAGGCAATCGATAGTTACCCGGGCACGATCATTGTTTCGCATTCAAATGTTCAAGCCCTTCTTCCGGGGAATGACAGCAACCGCTTTTTATCAAACCGGTTACTCAAAGGATTGATCGAGCGAAACGCCGTGATTGGGGTAGTCATATTTAATAATTTTCTGAAAACAGGGTGGAAGCGCGGCGATGCTCGGGAAGTTGTAACTCTCGATCATGTGGTTAGCCATATCGACTACATATGCCAAATGGCAGGTGATGCCAATCACGTTGGCATTGGTAGTGACTTTGATGGCGGTTTTGGTGTACAATCTGCCCCAGTCAATATAGATTCCATTGCAGATATTCAAAATATTATTCCTCTACTGATAAATAAGGGATATTCCGATACCGATGTAGCGAAAATTGTGGGTGGTAATTGGGTTTCTTATCTTAAAACCAATCTGCCCGAGGGAACATGAGTAAATTAAGTTTACTGAATGGCGGTACCCATTTTCGAATCAGGCTGGGATTGTTATCCACCATTTTGGGTTTTTTGCTGTTTTTACTGGGGGTGAATCCCGGAATGTTTCATCTCGATAGAAGCCCGGTAGTTGGCTTTGTTCAGATTGCTGTGTTTTTGATCGGTTTGGCTATGATTTGCCTTGGGGGATACATCGGTTTAAATGCACTTTGGAATGGGTCGCAAAAATCGATCCTTGCGGATATTGGTTTACGTATAGTTAGCACCGGGTATGTTATCGCAGTTGCATCAGGTATGGCAGATGTGTTCGGTTTTGGTACCCACAATTTCCCTCAAATCCCTTATTTTGGTCCTTTGCAGGCTGTGGGGGTTATGATAGGTGAAGTAATTATCTCGATCGGTTTTGCCATGCTTATCCCCTATAAATTATATCGAGATGATAAAAAAGAAAAATGATCCTGCCGACCATTGCCAGTTCAAACGAGTTAAATATAAGGTCATCAACCAAATACATAACTGAATTCTATCGCCTTTAGCATCTCCTCGTTTGTACCATATTTAAAATCTTCTAACCCCAAACGCATCATTTCTGCCTGTTCGGCATTATGAAGTTTCCACAAGTCCTGTTGCCGGATAACCGGCTTCCCCGATTTCTTTAACATCTCCTCAAAAACCTGGATGATCCGGCTTGGATTTGCAATCGGATTCACAGTCTGCAGATATTGAGTCATGGCTTTGGCACAACGTTCGCCATCTTTTCTGGCTACACCAACCAACCCGACGCTGGCTTCGCGAGACCAGCCGGCAACGAAAATTCCATCTAGCACTTTGCCCGCCAAGGGGTTATATGTTTCATAGGATATACCATCGACAGAGTATTGAGGGAAAGGATTTTTTACAAACTGGTTGGCTTGAATGGGTAGACCCAGATTACTGTCCACGCGATCGCCAATACAAAATATAACTGTATCAACATCCAGCAATCTTTTCACCCCCAGCGGTTTTGCTTTAGTCTCACCTTCCTCATCCCGGATAAGCGTATTATCTTCCACTTCAAGTCCAAGCAGATTACCATATTCATCACCAATGATGCGGGTCGGCGAGGCAAGAAAAGTAAATTTCAGCCTGGTTTGCGAATGCGGTGGGTCGGCTTTTTCCATTCCCGATAAGATATAATCTCGAGCGGCTTGCGGATCCTGGTTGATTGCCAACATAATTGGTTTTACGCGTTCCAGCTCTTCATCAAGAGCATTGATATCCAGTTGGGAAATAATATGTTCGATTTCTTTTTTATCGAATTTTACTTCCGCAGGACCGCGCCGGGCAATTGGAATGACTTCATCGACTTTAACGGTGGTAATCAGATATCTGGCAATATCCGACATCACATTTCCCACACCAATGATAGCTACTTTACGCCCAATATCAAATTGCTTCTGGCTGAAAGGAGGCAACTTATTGTAATGATAAACCAGGTCTTTGGCATGATAAACACCCCGGGTAGTGCTCTCCCCGGGAAGTCCAAGCCATTTTGTTCCCTGAGCGCCAGCAGCCACAAGGATTGCCTGGAAACCCAATGTTTCCAAATCATGTAAAGAGAGATCGCCATTATCCCCGATAACCACATTGCCGTAATATGCGATCAGAGGATTTTCTAAAATCTGATGAAATTGTTTTCGCAGTCCATCTTTCATTTTGTATTTAGTCGGATAGATACCATATTCGGCTAATCCCCCTGGTTTTATATCTCGATTGATGATTACAACGTAATTACCTTGTTCAGCCAGTTGGCGGGCGGCAAATAATCCTGCCGGACCCGCGCCAACCACAGCGATCATGTGATTTACTTGGTTAATTACATCCACGATTTCCTTCCTTTGGCATTGTGAGGAAAACGAGAACAGCTATCAGGAACTAAAGTTCCCGCCCCACCACAGAGCTGCTGTCCACATTAGATTATATGTCACATTAACTAATTAACAAGTTAAAAAATACACGCAAGTTATGGATAAAAATCCTGTATTTAAAATAGACTTAATATGGACTGAAATTCAGAGAATCGCACAAGCTGAATGGACAGTTATGATTTTTCATAACCATAATTTAATCAAATTAAAACATGTTTTATCAATAAATCCCTTTTCCTTGCTCATTTTGATGGTATCATTTTGTAAAGCGTCTTGAGAAAGTATTCTTCAAAAAGAAAATAAAGGCAACCAGGGGTTGTCCATAAAGAAGTCTGCTTCTACGAGGGAAGCGAAGAGTCTTTTTATTAAAGTCTTAAATGTATCGCTCCACTTCGTGAAACACACAGCATCCAATAAACCATTTTTGACTTTTTAGACAGCCCCTAGTTGCCCGCTGATTTTTTTCGTAGAAAGTGTTTTTTATCCATTTTATCTGTATTGGTTATGAGGGAATATGGTGGAGGATTAATGAATGACTCAACGCTAAGAGTAGAACTAAGTAATGGCTTAATCGTTTTAATAAAAGAAATTCACACTTCTCCAATCATCAGCCAATGGATTTGGTATCGGGTTGGCTCCCGCGACGAAATCCCTGGCATTACGGGGATTTCTCATTGGGTGGAGCATATGCAGTTTAAGGGTACGCCCACATTTCCCTCAGGCACACTGGATAAATCGATCTCCCGCGAAGGCGGATTTTGGAACGCCATGACCTATCTCGATTGGACCACATATTTTGAAGTCATGCCGGCTGATAAAATCGACCTGGCGCTCCGCCTCGAAGCCGATCGCATGGTGAACAGTATTTTCGATAAAGAAGTGGTTGCGGCAGAACGAACCGTGATTATTTCTGAGCGGCAAGGAAATGAAAATGATCCGCTTTTCCTTCTCAGCGAAGCGCTGCAGGCAGCAGCTTTTCGCGTTCATCCCTACCATCACGAAGTAATCGGCGATCTGGCAGATTTACAAACAATTCAACATGAAGACTTGGTACATCATTACCGATCATATTACATTCCTAATAATGCTGTTTTAGCCATTGCCGGCGATTTCATTAAAGAGACACTGTTAAAACGGGTGTATAACTTATATGAATCGATTCCCCCGGGGAAGCTTAACAAACGTCTCGTCCGTCCCGAACCAACTCAAAATGGTGAAATACAGGTAACCGTCGAAGGTCCAGGAGAAACAACTTACCTGCAAATTGCTTATCATGCCCCCTCGGCAGTTCACCCCGATTTCTTTCCCCTAACCGTTTTAGACAGTCTATTAACCGGGCCCAGCAGTTTGAATATGTTCGGCGGGGGCATTTCCAATAAAACTTCCAGGTTGTATCGCGCCTTAGTGGAAAAAGAATTGGCGATCAGCGTCCAGGGAGGGCTGCAAGCGACAATCGACCCATATCTATATGTAATTACGGTTATTTTACATCCTCAACACACTGTGGATGAAGTTTTACATGTCATCGACCAAGAAATTAATATACTTCAACAAACGCCTCCCCCTCTTGCAGAGTTGCAGCGTGCCGTTAAACAAGCCCGCGCACTGTTCGCTTATGGCAGTGAAAGCACCACCAATCAAGCCTTTTGGTTGGGATTTTCGGAAATGTTTTCCACTTATGCGTGGTTCGAAAATTATTTGAATAACTTGTCACTTATTACCCCGCAAGATGTTCAAAATGCAGCGCAAAACTATTTCACAAGAAAAAACCGCGTGGTCGGTATTTATTCCCCGGTAAACAATCTGGCAAAAATCCATCAAATAGACTAATCATAATGAGAGAATATCTATTGAACCTGAAATCTCCGAAAATATACAGATCTGTGAAGAATTCTCTGCCTCTAATCAGCAATTACACTCTGCCCGGACCGGAGGATATAACCCGCTCGGTACTATCCAATGGCATTGTTGTCTTAGCCCGGCCAAATTTCAACAGTGTCACCGTTGTGATAAGCGGTTATATTCCAGTTGGCGGATTATTCGATCCAAGCGAAAAATTAGGTTTGGCAAATTTTACATCCGCAGCGCTGATGCGTGGCACTCAACAGCATAATTTTCAGGAAATCTATGATTTATTAGAATCGAACGGTGCAAGTTTGGGCTTTGACTGCGCTACGCACTCAACAAGTTTTGGAGGGAAAGCATTAGCCGAAGATTTGGATTTATTACTTTCGATCACCGCCGATACTCTGCGTTTCCCCGTTTTTCCTCTCGAACATGTAGAGAGGCTTCGTGCGCATTTATTGACAGGATTAGCAATGCGCGCTCAAGATACAGCCGAAATGGCTTCATTAACCCTGGACCAACTGCTGTATACCAACCATCCGTACCGCAACCCAGAAGACGGATATCCCGAAACAATTCAAGCGATAAGCCGTGAGGATCTGGTCACCTGCCACCAAAGCGGATATGGCCCTAAGGGTATGGTCATTGTAATCGTAGGAGCTATCGATCCACATCGGGCAATCGATAAAGTAGCTGAATTTTTCAGCGATTGGGAAAATCCAAACCAAATCCTTGAACCAGAACTGCCTCCTATTACGCCTTTAGAAAGTACCATATCGAAAAAAGTCAATATTCCCGGAAAATTTCAAACCGATATTGTCATGGGCGTCGTCGGTCCATCGCGCTTTTCACCCGATTATATACCTGCAGCTCTGGGAAATAATATCCTGGGTCAGTTTGGGATGATGGGGCGCATTGGGGATGTAGTAAGAGAACAAGCCGGATTAGCTTATTATGCACATAGCAATTTAAGCGGCGGAATAGGTCCTGGTCCCTGGACAATTTCTGCCGGGGTAGACCCCTCGAATGTAGATATAGCAATCGAACTGATCACTCAAGAAATCAAACGATTTGTCGATACACAGGTTTCTCAGGAAGAACTTGCCGACAGCCAGGCAAATTTCATCGGACGTTTACCGTTATCGATGGAATCAAACGGCGGTGTAGCATCTGCTATCATCAATCTTGAACGGTATAAACTAGGCTTAGATTATTATCAAAAGTATCCCGATATTATCAGGGCTGTCACTCCTGCTGATATTCAGCAGGTAGCTGCACGGTATTTTTCACCCGATCGGTTAGGCATTGCGGTTGCTGGTCCTTAGGATTTTTCGATGATACTTGTTTCTGGGATCGATCTGGTGGATATAAAGCGCTTTGAAGAAGTGCTAAATAAATATGGGGATCGATTCACCCAGCGGGTTTTCACAAACCAAGAGGTTATTCAGGCAGGTAAAAATGCCGCTTCACTCGCCGCACGATTTGCCGCAAAAGAAGCTGCTGCAAAAGCCCTGGGAACGGGAATTGGAAAAGTGAGTTGGCAGGATATCGAGATATTACGCAATGAAGCTCGCCAACCGCACCTTTTTTTGCATGGAAATGCTGCGTTATTAGGAGAAAACTTAGGGATTGATATTTGGTCGATCAGCCTGAGTCATACCATTAACCATGCAATTGCTATGGTCATTGGTATTGGGGATTAATTTTCATCGATCGAGGCTTGAACTTTTCGGGAAGCTGTATAACGTTCCTTAAAATATTCAAAAACTGCCGGCATTACCGAAATAATGATAATTGCCACCACAACGAATGAAAAGTTTTCTTGAACGAATTTTAAATTGCCAAAGAAATACCCGCCATAAGAGAATAAGGTCACCCAGGCAATACCGCCGATCACGTTGAAACTGAGGAATCTTCCATATGACATTTCCCCCACGCCGGCAACAAATGGGGCAAAAGTCCGGATGATGGGAATGAAACGCGCCAGGATGATGGTTTTTCCGCCATGTTTTTCATAGAAACGGTGTGTGCGGTCTAAATATTCTTTTTTAAGAAACCGAATACTCCCGCTAAAGGCTTTAGGTCCAATCGTATGCCCTATCCAATAATTGGCTGTATCGCCGGCGATTGCTGCTATACAAAGGATGATAAACAAAGGGAGAATCTTTAAACTTCCCAGACCAGCAAAAGTTCCAGCAGCAAATATCAATGAATCCCCCGGTAAAAATGGTGTAACGACCAAACCAGTTTCCATGAAGATAACCAGAAACAACAGCAGATATGTCCAAAAGCCATAAGTTTGAATGACGGTATTTAAATGCTCATCAAGATGTAAAAAAAGATCAAAGAGTTGAGAAATTAATTCCATGCTTACTCCTGAACCTGGTGGCTATTTAAATTCTCAATCAAGCCAGCCGATTGTTTACGTAATTGGCGATTCGAAATAACGATAAATAAAAATGCAGCAATTGCCAATACAAATAAACCTGACGGTGCAGCCAAGCCTACACGTTCAATTGCGATTGGTGCATGATTTTCTAGCAACGAAGCGAATCCGAATGTGATCGCCAGACCATTCCACAAACCATGAACAGATACAGCTAATAAATAAGCAGCTAAAAGTTGGAGATATTTTTTGTGCTGCCAGGCACAAATCAAGCCCCAACCCACAAAACCTGTAGTTGCCATGTGGATCAAAGAGGTGCCCATCCGCCCAACTACGGTAGAAAGCCAATCTTGGGTGTTGTAGCTTAAAGTGACATTTTCGAACATCCCATAACCCGCCCCGCATAGTAATCCAGCAATAAAACCTTCAGCAGGAGACATCTTCTTTCGTAACAAGAACCAAACTCCTAAAGGTTTAATCGCCTCTTCGATGAGCGGTACCATCAAAGATGAAAAAGCCATGGTTGCTAAATACACAATAGGATGAGAAACATACGGTAATACTTTCTCATAAACTTCTTCAGGATTTAATAAACCATTGTTGAACTCTTGTGTAAATTGATAGAGGTCATTCAATAATTGGGCATCACTGGATAACCAAATTATTGCAGCAAGAATAAAAACCCCTATAACCAGCATTTCAATCACGATGATTACCAGGGGCGATAATGTCAATCCTACCGAAAACAATCCCCACCTTCTTTGTGGAGAGCTTGAGGGAATATGGCTTGTTCCAAGGTAAATCATCCACAGTATAGGTATGCCTAATGCCAGAATGTGAAATCCGGGTAAGAATATCCACCCAAAATCAGCCAGATTGGATAACCAATTCCCAATTATTAAATCAACAGGCAAAACGAGAATAATCCAAGGTAATATTTTTTGTGCAGTCCTGGTCGGTAAGGATGGTAAATGGAAATCAAACACTTGGGCTAAAGCATATCCAGCCGAGGGGCATAACAAGAGAGCACAGGTTAATAAACCGCCAGTTAGTATAAAAAACCCTTCATACCCGCTACTATCGTGAGGATTGCCAAAGAGATTCATAACTGCTGCAGTAAACACGATAAATGCCAATATGCTCAACAGAATACCCCCCAATAAACTGAAGCCAAATTGCATGATCGAAAACCAATCGGTTTTTTTAGTGATAACTGAACTTTGCATTACTTTTCTTCAATCGTTACGCGTATTATCTTATCACCGGGCAAACCCAGACCTTCCAACGGATCACGAGGTGATAAATTGAGAGCAATATCCATGCCCGAAATGACCTGACCGAAAATTGTAAATTTCCCATTTAACTCGGGTGCTGGGGCAAAAGTGATAAAAAATTGACTGCCATTGGTTCCGGGACCGGCATTAGCCATTGCTACTCTTCCCGGTTTATCAAATGTCAAATCGGGAGAAATTTCATTCACAAAAGCATAACCCGGGCTGCCAAAACCCGTTCGGCTGGGGTCGCCTGCTTGTGCCCCAAAACCGCTTATAACCCGGTGGAAAATTATATTGTCATACCATCCATTATTGGCTAAAAATATAAAATTATTAACTGCTATAGGGGCTTGTTTGGCAAACAGTTGAATTACGACATCCCCCTTTTCTGTTTCAAGGGTGGCAAAATAATTTTTATTGGGATCGATTGTAATTGAAGGGCATGTTGTAAATTGCTGCTTTTCCAACAGGTGTAAATTAACAATGGCAACAAGATTACCCTCTGTTAACGCAAAATTGTTGCTGAATATTTCATCATTAATGATAATAAAGGGTGTGCCTAACATTCCCATGTTGTAACCCTTATTCCAGGCATTTTGCGGGATGGCGGAAATCGCCTCGCTCAATAAATCTTTTTCAAATTTCGCCTTGTCAAGCCCCAATGTTACGGCTTGTGTCATAACCCAATCTTGGAATTGATCGACGCTCATTTCTACCCATTCGTTTTGTTTCCCATAAAGCAGGTTGTGCATTTCCCAAAATTTATCCTGTAAACCAGCTGCTTCGGCAGCCTGAGTGGCCAACGCAGCTTTATCATGGATGCCAACAAGAGGAAAATGCCGGTAAACCAAACGTACATCTTGCGCGTTTTTCTTCTGTATCGCCTGTAAAACCGGTGATAAACCAGCACATCCTTCACATTGATAATCGCCATATACAAGGATAGTAACGATTGCGGTGGCAGGACCGATTGACCAATCTTTATCGCTGATGGGCGGAAATAACGACTCTTCAGTAGGCCCCGGTGTCGGATTAGGGCTGATCACTGTACAGCCCGGCGGAACCACATCGGTTGATTGTGAGGCAGGAATAGCGGTTGGTGTTTCTGAAGGCTGGTTAATGATTTGCGGTTCTTTACTCCCCACAAGATTCGAGCTGGCGCCGCTCTGACAGGAAGCCAAAATACAGGCTATTAAAGCTAATATGACAATATATCGAATTTTCATAAATTTCCATTCTTGGTTTCTAGAAAACACCCGCTAATTTTACCAGCATAATCCCATTATTTCCCACTTACTACCTTTTTCAAATCCTCGTAGGAAGACATCCAAGCCATTTTGTTTATAAAAACTTTTAATGTTGGGCTGACAGCACGTAATTGGCGCACGGCAGCGCCCACAGGATCTTCCCCTGCAGCGCTTACAGGTTCATCGGCGTATGCTCCATGAAAAGCAAAATATGCCTGGTTGATTTTCCGTATCCGGTAACCATTTTCCCAAAAGAAAAGGCGCTGCTTTTCCATAAATTCTTCCGCCTCCTCGATTTTTCCTGCTGCTAATAGTTTATCCACGATTACCCGAGTGAGGTGCATTTCGCGTTGAAAATTGAAGGCAGAAACTTCTTCGTTTTCCTGCGCTTGCGGTGTCTGCAGCGGCGTCTCCACGGGTGGTGGAGGCAGCAGCTCCGGATAAAACCGGGCGATCAATGCACGCCCAATTTCTTTTCCGGCAATCGAAGCAGTGGTCTCATTCATCGTGCGTAATTCAGGGGTAGTATCATAATTTAATCCCAGCGGGCGTAATGTGAGATAATTATGAATCCATTCGTGCGCCACCACTTCCACCAGCCAGTTAAGATCGCTGGTCTGCATCACCATGGTAGGATAAACCCCAATACCGCCAACTTCTACGACTAAAGCAGAAACATCCAGCGCTTTTTCCACCCGATTTTCAAGCTCAATAGATTGGTCGATGGTCAAATCGGGGAGAAGGGAAATATCCGCATCCTGACGAATAACGTCACGTGGAGAGACAATGAGCGCTAACGGCAGCGGAGTGCTGTGATAGAGGATAGGAGGAACTGGTTGTCCGATAAAGGACAATCCTTCATCTGCCACAACTTGTGATAATTGGCTCTGAATAATCGTTTCTGCCAGCGGTCCTAACAATTCTCGTTGACGATAAAGCTCAGATAATTCACGTTTTATCGAACCAGAAGATTCGTCTGGGTTCTCTACAGCTGGATTAGAATAGATATTTTCTAATTCCGTTTCGGCGGTTTGAATTCGAATAATTAGATCGATAAAATTGAGAACCAAATTATGCTGTTGTTCATTCGTAAGATAACAATCTGTATTTAAAGCACTTTGATTAAATTTTACCTTCAAGGCATCTATGGTCCAGTTAATATAATCAAATTCGATATTCCTGGTAAACGCCCGTATCCGCTCAACCGGGTCGTTTCCCGGCAAAGTGGTTTTTGATAACATGACCATAACCAATAACATTTCGAATATCAAGTAATATGTCCTGGTTTTAAAGAAAGCCGACATGCAGGCGATGATACTGCCTAACAGATAGCATGTCAATTCACCGGACTAACATCCTATGAGGATTGTGAGGCAGTCGTGCTATAATCCAATCTGCTATGAATTTTCTAATTACCGGTGCTGCCGGTTTTCTCGGGGCAGCATTAGCCAATCAATTAGCACGCCAAGGTCACCAGGTGCGCGGTTTGGATGACCTTTCAACCGGCAATCCTAATGCGCTTTCACCCGACGTGCTTTTTACCCGAGGCGATGTCAATGACCGCCCCAAATTATGGACTCTATTGCAAGAGGTCGATTGCGTCTACCATCTTGCCGCGCGTGTATCAGTGCCCGAATCGATACTCTATCCGCGGGAATATAACGCTGTCAATGTCGGCGGAACGGTGAGCTTGATGGAAGCTATGCGTGATGTAGGTGTTCGCCGTGTTGTTTTCATCTCCTCGGGCGCAGTATACGGCGACCAAGAGGACCAACCATTAAGTGTCGACAAAACGCCTCATCCGCAATCTCCCTATGCTGTTTCAAAATTAGCAGCAGAATATTATGTTCGTACCATCGGCGATTTATGGGGCATCGAATCAGTATCCTTGCGGGTATTCAATGCCTATGGACCCGGGCAGCGCTTGCCCCCTTCTCACCCCCCGGTCATCCCCAATTTTTTACGGCAGGCAGTGCGAGGGGGTACGCTGGTAGTGCACGACCAGGGTATACAAACGCGTGATTATGTGTTCGTCGATGATGTAGTTAGGGCTATGATTGCCGCGGCAACTGCTCCCGATATCAGTCACTCGATTATTAATATCTGCAGCGGCACTGAGACCAGTATTCGCGAGTTGGTACGTCTGGTTAAAGAAATAACTGATAGCCGTTCAGAAGTGATTTACAACCAACAAACCGATCCCGGCGTTTCGCGGATGTGCGCCGATCTTTCGGAAGCCAAAGAAAAATTAGGTTATCAACCCCAGATTATGCTCAAGGAAGGATTACGATTAACCTTGGAACGCGATCCAATCTTTCATCGCGAAGCTCCCGCCCAGCCAGTTACCCGTTGATTTCATCTTATAAATCATTGAATATGTTGAAAAACACGTTTTTCGACAAACGCAATCAAACATTGTTCCAAGGTCAATATACAATTTATGGCTGATATGGATCGTCTTTCACGAGATTTTTTCGACCGCAATACAGTGATCGTTGCTAAAGAATTGTTGGGAAAACGGCTGGTACGGGTTGAAGATGGCAACCGCCTGGCAGGATATATTGTGGAAACTGAGGCATACCGCGGCGAAGAAGATCTTGGCTGCCATGCCCGGGCAGGTCTCACGCAGCGAACGAGCATCATGTATGGCTCTCCCGGACACGCTTATGTTTACTTTACCTATGGCATGCACTGGATGCTCAATTTCGTAACCGAGCCTAAAGGGTTTCCAGCAGCCGTTCTGATCCGCGGCATCTTGCCTTGTGAAGGCATGGATATCATTAGCAACCGGCGTAAAGGGCAGCCCTTTCCCCGCTGGGCTGATGGACCCGCAAAACTTTGCCAGGCATTAAATATAACCGGATCATTGAACGGAACAGATTTATGCGCTCCCAATAGCGCATTATTTATAGAGAACGGATTACCGCAAGATAAAATTTCCAATAATCATGTAAAAGTATCATCTCGGATTGGATTATTTTCTGTTCCTGAGCCCTGGAAAAGTATTCCCTGGCGATTTGTTTTGCAAATGGAGGTGAACAATGAACCTGCTGGAAGGTAAAACTGCTTTGATTTTTGGCGTAGCTAATAAACGCTCGATTGCCTGGGGAATAGCTAAAGCTTTCCACGAACAGGGCGCAGCGATTGGATTAAGCTATGCCGGGGAAAGCCTGGAAAATTGGGTGAAACCTTTGGCAGATTCGATCCAATGTGGGTTTGTCGAACCATGTGATGTATCCATTGATAGCCAAATTACTCGTATAGCCGATCGGGCAGCAGAACACTTCAAAAAGATCGATATTTTAATCCATTCAATCGCTTATGCTAATCGAGACGAATTATGTGGTCCCTATTACAATACCAGCCGGAATGGTTTTCACCTGGCGATGGATATTAGCGTTTATTCATTTACAGCGCTGGCAAAAGCTTTCCAGCCTCTACTGCAGCCGGGTGGTGCACTGTTGACCATTACATATTATGGCGCAGAGAAAGTCTCTCCCCATTACAATGTAATGGGTGTTGCAAAGGCAGCATTAGAAGCTTCGGTTCGTTACCTGGCATATGATTTTGGTGCGCAAGGAGTGCGTGTAAACGCCATTTCTGCCGGCCCCATTCGCACACTGGCAGCAGCAGGCATTTCTGGGTTTAAGGAGATGTACCGTCGCTTCTGCGATGTTACCCCTTTGCATCAACCTATTACCATCGAAGATATTGGAAGCGCAGCCGTGTTTTTGTGCTCCGCTTTATCCAGTAAAACAACCGGACAAATACTTTATGTGGATTCGGGTTACAATATTCTAGCTATTACCGAACCAATAGATCATTTATCGTAACTTCTCAAGCTAACATGGAAAAACCCCGAATTTGAGGCGTTTGTAGGTACTGCACACCTGTACACATCATATTCGGAAACTAACCGACTTGGCTGAATAGTTACCATTAACCTTGTTAGGAGAAAGTATGTTTCGACGGCGTGAAGAAGCCTCATTGCCTTCTATTCCACAGCCTGCTCCGACAGAGCGGGTTACTTCAGTATTAGGGCCAGGAATCACATGGAAAGGTGATCTCAGCGGGAGCGGAGGAATCCGAATTGAAGGGGCATTCGAAGGAAATATCGGGCTACGGGGACTTCTTGTGGTTGGAGAAACAGGTAGAGTTACCTGTGAGCATTTACGTACGAATGTCATTATCATTGCCGGAGCAGTTAAAGGAGATATTACCGCCGAGAGAGTTGAAATTCGTGCTACCGGCAGAGTTTGGGGTAATGTAGTTACGGCAGCTTTCGCCACCGAAGAAGGGGCTTTTTTACGCGGTCAAATCACGATGGAAGAAAAAGTCGATATTGGGCTTGAGCCTTCTACCGCCAATGATGAATCAATCAAGATTATCCAAGAGAATAATCCATCGCCCGAAAAAACTGAAAGGGAATCGATTAATAACATCCCCGATTTTTTGGGATAGCTTATATCAAATTTCAATAGAAAATCAGAGACGTTTGAAATCCAGGGTAAATCTAACTTCTTACGGCTAAATATCGAATTGTTTTCGTAACAGCTTAGTCTATGATGGAAAAGTGCCGAATATGTTGGAGAATTTCGATATAATTATTCATATTATTATTGGAGGTGTACCTTGACTCGCATCATGCTTGTTGACGATGAACCACTTATAACCGATTCGCTTACTTACAGTTTACAACGGGAGGGCTTCGAGGTCAAATCGATTGGAGATGGTTCAATTGCGCTTCAAACAATAGAAGAATTTCAACCAGACCTTGTGGTTCTGGATATTATGCTGCCAGGCATGAGCGGGTTGGAGATTTGCCGAAGGTTACGAGCACAAAGTACCATTCCCGTCATCATGCTGACTGCACGTGGGGAAGAGTTCGACCGGGTTTTGGGATTGGAAGTGGGAGCAGATGATTATCTGGCAAAACCTTTTTCGTTTCGAGAATTACTGGCGCGCATTCGCGCTGTTCTAAGACGCGTAGAGCTGGATCGTCAATCCATCCAATTCAAATCCATCGATATTGGAGAGATCAGCTTGGATGTCATTGCCCGCAGAGTAACCAAAAAAGGCGTGGAAATTCAGCTTTCTGCCCGAGAATTCGATCTCTTGGTCGTACTGATGAAACATGCTGGACAAGCGCTTAGCCGGGAAGATTTGCTCAATCAAGTTTGGGGTGATGCCTGGTATGGTGATCCACGCACGCTGGATGTTCACGTTCGCTGGCTGCGTATGAAAATCGAAGAGGACCCCGCCAGTCCAATTTACATCCAAACGGTAAGAGGGCATGGTTACCGCTTTGCTGGTCCGGAAGAATTAGTTTAACTCTTACCAATATTTATCATGAAATGCTGACATGAGGCAATCCTTCTTTGGGTCAGTATACCTTCGTTTCAACCTGTCACACCTTTTTCTTTGGTTAGTGAGCATTCTTATTGTTTCAATTTTCACCGGTTTCATCATCTACTCCTCGAACTATTGGCAGATACAGCGGTATTTAAAAACCCTGGCATTCGTTGCAGTTCATTTTTTAGAACAAAACCCGGATTTTCAAAACGAAGACCCGGTAAAAATGCAATCAGTCAAGGAGGAAATAGGACGAATATTCTCTAGTGAAGCGAATCTGGGTTGGACGATTTTCAATCCACAAGGTGCTGCAATATCCACTTCTAGCGAATCGCTGCCATCTGCTGGTGATCCTGAAATTATAGAAGCGTTGCAAAGCGAATCGGGGGAAAGCGAGAAGATACGAAAAAATTCCGCTGGTGATAATATTCTCTACCTGGCATCCAGAATTGAGCAGGAAAATCAAATCCGTGGCGTGGTGCGCCTAGAATATTCTCTGCAGCCCGCGCTTCAAGCAGCCAGAACATCGATCATTTTATTTTTTGTCCTTGTCGGTTCGGTAACCCTTGTAATCGGCGGGTTATCATTCATCTCCGCAAAAAATATGAGCGAACCGATTGAAGCCATCACAAAAACCGCCGATCAAATTGCCCATGGCGATTTGGAGGCTCGGGTCGCCATCTCAGAAAAAATTCCTGAAATTGCCTATATTGGACAGGCATTCAATCAAATGGCAGATCGGCTCCAGGTTCAAGTTGCCGAATTGCGCAGCTTCGTCGCAAATGCCAGCCACGAATTACGTACCCCATTAACTGTTATAAAACTGCGCATTGAGGCTTTACGCAACGGCGCAGTCGATGAGCCGGAAATCGCCAATCGCTTTCTGGCAGAAGTGGAAGGAGAAGTAGACCGTCTCTCCCGTATGGTAGGTGATATGTTGGATCTCTCGCGGCTTGAATCGGGCTTATCTACCAGTCAGCGTACCATTGTTGACATGAATAACATCATTTGCGACGTTAGGGACACCATGAAGGTGCGCGCTGAAAGAGCCAATATTTCCATCTATTGCGAAGTGGAAGAAGGTCTGCCTCCGGTTTTTGGCGCCGAAGATCAATTACGGCGCATGTTGTATAACCTGGTAGATAATTCAATCAAATATACAACGCACGGGGGAAATGTTCGTATAACTCTGCAAACCGGGGAACAGCCAGATACCATATTATTAACAATACAAGATACAGGGTTTGGAATTTCGGCAGAGCAATTACCCCATATCTTCGAGCGCTTCTACCGTGTCGAGGCAACCCGCCCCCGCTATGGGCCTCCTCAAGGTAGCGGATTGGGGTTATCCATTGCCAAATCGATTGTGGATTCACATGGCGGGAAAATTTGGGCAACTAGCGAATTAGGCAAGGGGACAACCTTCTTTATCCAACTGCCAATTTTAAAAGTATAAAAACACCTTCCCAGTAGCATGTTACCTGCTATGAGTATCTTTCCTATTTCGAAGAATGCTCAGATTTAGATAACAATCTCCCGCTACTCTCACTGTAAATAATTGCTTTGTACCGCCTTACGCACCTCGCTGCAACGTTCACAATCATCTCTATCGCACAGCAATGCTGTAGGATTCTGAGCAATCAACTGCCAGACGGCTTCAATCAATGCCGGCAAAAACACTGCTTTAATTTCCGCTGTTCCCAGTTGAATCCGGCGGGTTGATTTTTGAATATAAGGTGCAATGCTTTCAAATCCATTCGAGCAGCCAGGGAAACCTGGGCATTCAATAATTCCCCGCCGGGTGAGCGCCCAGCGGGTAAATGATATCCGTCCGCTCAATCTTTCTGCATAATGAATACTGGTGTTCACTGTATGATCGACACCGATCAAGATTGCCCAGCCGTTCGCTTCTGCCAGTGCTTGGATGGGTGCCAGCGGGTTTTCAAGACTTTGTGTGTGGATTATCTCATCGGCATGAATACCCGCAAAAGATAGAATGGGATGGCTGGAACGCCTTGCTTCAGGCTTCTTGCGTAAGGTTTCCGGCAATATACCCATCAAACGGTCAGCCGGCATATTGGGATGAAAAAATTCTGCCATACGGTTTGCATCTTTGGCACTGCCATAAGTCATCGCATTATTAGGAGGTCCTACTTCGGGAACGATCATCGTTTTATAGGTGAATGTAGGCATAATTACTTTCGAGTAAATCGAAAGTAGTGCGCCAAGCAGTGTATCTGCACCACCAATAACTTCTCCCAAAGACGAGAGTGAGGCGTGTACAATAACCGGCTGCAGGCTGTCGACATCGAGCTGACGAAATGTTTTGACCAAATCCCTGAAAGTTACCATCTTTCTCTATTCTATACTCCGGTTCATTATTCTCACTTTTTCAATATGCTTGCTTTTCCCAATTGCCTCTATTCTCCTCACTGTTTTTACCGCCCGATTTCCTACTCCCCCAGCCATACCGGTTGCCGCTTTTCGATAAATGCGTTCATCCCTTCTTTCTGGTCTTTTGTCGAAAAAAGAAAATAGAACGCCCTTCGTTCCTCAGCCAATCCACCAGAAAGGAAAGAATCGAAGGCATGATTCACGGTTTCCTTTGCCAGCCGGATGGCGATCGCAGGGCGTGATGCAATTTCAGCAGCCAACGCCAGCGCTTCTTCCAGATATTTTTCAA